>DAINRK010000010.1:0-8543 GCA_036741855.1 Anaerolineales bacterium | reverse complement strand
AAAAATGAACGAACGTTCGTTTTTATTTTATACATTTCCAAAATTTTGTCAAGCCCCAAAATTGAAATGGTAGAATCTTTTTATGCTCCCCTTCACCTCATTAGAAAAGAAAATCCGCGAAGACCTGCGTTTCAACATTACTGCTGGCTTGTTAGACGGTGGCTTGTTCGGAACCGCACTTGGGTTTGCCTCTTTCGGCACCATCCTACCGCTCTTTGTGGCGACTATGACTGGCTCCGCTACATTAATTGGACTTGTACCTGCGATCCATTCAGCAGGTTGGCTTTTGCCACAACTCTTCACCGCCAACCACACAGCGCAATTACGCCGATACAAACGAACAGTACTCTTAGCAACTATCCACGAGCGCATCCCTTTTTTGGGTTTTGCCGTTGTCGCGTTACTTCTCCCCACCATCGGATTGCAGGCAGGTCTTGTCCTTACCTTCCTCCTCCTTACCTGGCAGGGATTGGGCGGAGGTTTCACAGCCAACGGCTGGACCAGCATGATTTCCAAGATCATTCCGTCGGAATCACGCGGGACGTTTTTCGGTACGCAAGCTGCAGTGGCAAACCTGTTCATCAGCGGCGCGGCAGTGGGAGCAGGTTACCTTTTGGACGGGTATGATTCTCCATTTGATTTCACTGTGTGTTTTCTGATCGCCAGTGTATTTTTCACTCTTTCATGGTTTGCACTCGCGCTGACGCGTGAACCTGTCGATCATGAAAAAATCATAGAAGAAAATCCACCTCCCTTCTGGCATGGAGCAAGCCGCATTCTCAAACGTGATAGCAACTTCAATTGGTTTCTTACTGCACGCGCACTTTCCCAATTTGCGACCATGGGATTTGCTTTTTATATTGTCTACGCTTTGCGCCGCTTCCAAATGGATGAAGTCACAGCTGGTTACCTGACAGCTGCTCTCACAATCTCACAGACGGTTGCTAATGCAGGCATGGGCTGGATGGGAGACCGCGTCGGTCACCGCGCCATGCTGATCATCGGCGCGGCTGCCGCCACATTAAGCTCTTTTCTCGCCTGGGTTGCTCCATCACTTGTCTGGTTCTTCCCCATCTTCATCCTGTCGGGTTTTGCAAACGTTTCGATCTGGACGAATGGCATGACCATGACAGTTGATTTCAGCACTGATACAGAGCGTCCCTTTTATATAGGGCTGGCGCAAACGCTAACGGCGCCTGCCACGATCATCGCTCCATTACTTGGAGGATGGATCGCAGACACGCAAGGCTTTGTCCTAACCTTTGCCCTATCAACAATATTATCCGTCGTTATGATGGCGATCTTATTTTTCCTTGTCAAAGAACCGCGTAAACATACATACGCTCGAAGCGCGGTCCTCGGCGCCGAGGACCGCGCCTAAAGCAAATGAATTAAGGAGTTCATATGACTCTCATTCAAGAAAAAATCAACCAGGCGATTGAGATTCTCAAAGAACAAGAAACCGATCTATGGCTCACGTTTGTCCGTGAGACAAGTGGCGTGCGTGATCCTGCTCTGGATTTTTTAATTGGAGCGAATGATCTCACATGGCCATCTGCACTTATTCTCACGCGCAAAGGCGAGAAGATCGCTATCATCGGCAATCTCGAAAAGGATGCGGTTCAACGACTCGATGTATTTGATGAAATTCTCGGATACGACACAGCGGTAAGCGAACTCTTACGAGACACCATTACCCGACTCAACCCTGACTGTATAGCGGTTAACACTTCGAGAAACAACGTCCACGCTGACGGGTTGACTCATGCCATGTACGAATTCCTGCGTGAATATCTGGCTGGCACACCTTATGCCGAGCGACTCATCAGCGCGGAACCAGTTATCAACGCCATGCGCGGACGAAAGACTCCAACTGAATTGGCGCGCATCCGCAAAGCGGTGGAAATTACGGATGAAATCTACAAAAAGACATTTGACTTTATCAAAGTGGGCATGACCGAAATCGAGGTGGGCGAATATATGCATCAACTGGCGCGTGAATATGGAGTAGGACTCGCGTGGCCTGCTGAGAATTGTCCTGCTGTCAATTCTGGTCCCAACTCTCCTGTTGGACATAATGGTCCTACAGATATCAAAATCGAACGCGGGCATCTAATCCACTTTGATTTTGGCGTGAAATATGAAGACTATTGCTCCGATATTCAGCGTATGGCTTACGTTTTACGCGAAGGCGAAACTGAAGCGCCACCCGAAGTCCAGCGCGGGTTCATCACCGTTCGCACAGCCATTGAAAAATCCCGCGAGTTCATGAAAACAGGTGTGACAGGCAACTCGATCGATGTGATCTCACGTGAAATTATCGTAGATTCTGGTTACCCCGAATATCCCTACGCCCTCGGTCATCAACTTGGGCGCGTCGCACATGACGGCGGAGCGTTGCTTGGTCCGCTTTGGGAAAAATATGGAGATTCACCGAATCAAAAACTGGAAGTCGGACAGGTTTACACAATCGAGCCAGGTCTGGCCGTGCCAAACTACGGATATATTGGGCTCGAAGAAGATGTGGTGATGATTGAAAACGGCGCGGAATATATTGGTGAACCACAACGTGAGATTGTGTTAATAAGGTAGGGGCGACTCGCCAAGGTCAACTATGTGTTTGAACAAATCAGGATGGGTCGCCCCTAGTATTACATCCCACCCACAAACGGATTACTTTTCTTTTCCTCTCCCACCATCGTTTCGGGACCATGGCCTGAGAGCAGACGCGTATCATCTGGCAAAGTAAATATTTGCTCTCTAATACTCTTTACAAGAGTATCCCAATCTCCACCGGGCAAATCCGTGCGGCCGACAGAGCCTGCAAAGATCAGGTCACCGCAGAAGCACGTGTTAGCTGAGGAAACGTACAAGATGCAATGACCAGGCGTATGTCCGGGCGTGAAGCGGACTTCAAACTCCACATTCCCAAGGCGCAAAATTTGTCCGTGAGTAAAATCAATCGTCGGTTCGGGTCCGGGGTCAATATCGAACCCAAAGAACGCGCCTCCACCTCCCGCGCGCCAAAGCACATGATCGTTCGGATGCAACGCGACCAGCGGCAATGGATTCAACGCGTCCGCAATCGCGCCCGCGCCGCCAATATGATCGAAGTGTGCATGTGTGTACCAGAGATGTCCGATTCGCCAGCCGCGTTTTTGCGCAGCATCCAAAATGACACGGCCATCCCAGGCAGGGTCGATCACCACAGCCTCCTTCGTTTCAGAATCAGCGACGAGATAGGCGTTGGTCTGTGCGGGTCCAAGTGTGAATGAAACAATCTCAAGCATGAGTTGCCTTTCGTGGGGAGAATAAATAACTTATGATAATCGAAACCACAATCAATCCAATTGCCAGCGGATACACGATCGTCGGATCCTGCTCAAAAAGAAAGCCAGCCAGCGGTGGCGTGAGAATAAAGATCACAGAACTTATGGTTTCCATAACCCCGTAGGTAACGCCCATTTGAGAATCATGGACAAGTTCGCGCGCCTGTGCCATCGCCAGTGGACGCCCTGCACGAAAGCCACCAAGAAGAAAATATCCCAGAGCAAAGACGGGCAGGTTGGATCCTTTCCAGATTAACAAAGCAAACAGAATCACAAGTGATTGTGCGAATAAGAATCCACTGCGTGGGTTGGCGCGGCTGAACGCGATTGCCAGCAGGGAATTTCCCAGTGCGCCCGTCGTGAATATGATTCCGGTTTCACTTAACGAAAGCCCGCGTATCCCTTCAAGAAAGTTTGGCGTGAGCGGTTGCGCCAGATACATGGCGAAGATTGCAAAGGCGAGTACCGTCATAAAGCCAACGAAACGGCGATTTCGCAACAAATGAGGAGGCGGAGCTTCCGGATCATGACGATCAATCGGTTGGCGTTCCACAAAAAACATAAACATTGTCGATAGCACAAACACAACTGCCGCAACCCAAAAACTCGTCCGCATACCATAATGATCGCCGATCCAGCCACCAGTCACAGGTCCAAGTACCATGCCCATTCCGAAGGTGGCAGTCGTCAAGGCGAGTACGGTGCTTATCGGCCATGCACCGCGCGCAGCTGTGACATAGCTGCTCAAAGGCGATGCTACAAAGGCAGTCAACCCATAACAAAACAGACCAGCTAGATAAGAAGGTAGAGTTTCAGCCAAAGCCATTATTAATGTTGAAGCCACGCCAAGCAGCCATGCGACAATCAATAACGGTCGACGTCCAAATCGGTCCGCAAGACGGCCTGCTGGGATGTGCGTTATGGCCATCGAAAAGCCAAATGCTCCCAGGATCAAACCAATATCATATTTGGCAAGCGCAAACTGTTTGTCCAAATAGATCGGTACAAAATTAAAAAACATCCCCTCGCCAAATCCCCAAAGCAACAATGCAGACGCGACAAATATAAGATTTCGATTCAAAATGAACCTCTTTAGGATTCGATTCTTTGGATAAATTCCACAGTAGATTGAAACACTTGCTCACGGACCGCATCCCGCGTGACGACATGGCCTGACCCCGTTATGTAAAGCTTCGTCTTATCCTGCGCGTTCACCAGACCCGCGTAAATATGTTCCATATTTTCAGGCAATACGTAACTGTCATCTTTGGAATGCATCAATAACACAGGCACATTCACGCTCGGTAGCGCCGCGCGCATCTCAAGGATCAATTTTTTCAATTCGGCAGTCGAGCGGACTGGGTTGCGCGGATACGATATATGTCCCTGATAAGCATTTTTGTCGAACCACCCACTACCGGGTTTTTCGCTGCTCTTTGGACGAAATTTTATGAATATACTGGCTGCCTGCAAAAACCAGATGGGGTAATCGCGTGGTAAGGCATAGGGCGTAGACATTCCTACCACACCTTTTATACGCGGAGCGAACCGTGTTGACATCAGCAAAGCGAGTATTCCACCCATAGAAAGCCCGGCAAGAAAAATGTTATCAGTCATACTGCGCAGAGTATGATAACCATCCTCAACAGAAGCAATCCAATCGGTATATTGCGAACGGATCATATCTTCGGGGTTTGTCGCATGCCCGGCAAGGCGGACACCAAGACAGGTAAATCCTCGTTGATTCAAATACTCCCCCATCCATCTCATTTCCTTTGGCGTTCCTGTAAATCCATGAATAAGCAGGCATGCAGGTTTCGACGGGTCGCCTAAAAAGAGAAAAGGCTCCGCAGTTGAAATGATCTGGGGCATGAGATGAATTATAGACTACTTGTTCATCCAAGCCGGGCGTAGGGATGCAACCTTCTTATAGACAGAACAAGACTCGTCATGCGCTCCCTGCAAATACCCCGCGGACATGAGAAATTCATTCACAATCTCGCCACCTGTGAAAACAAAAGTCTTCTTGAACAGCTTCGTCCACTCGTCTTTTGTAAGCGGATGATTCGCATCCAGCCAACCCTTGAAAGAACCAAACTCTTTTCGCAGCGCCTGAATGCGTTTGGCGTTCGCAATTGCCGCATTGACTTTTAGCCGGTTCCGGATGATACCGGCATCGGCAAGCAGACGAGCACTATCTTTTTCGCCATATTTCGCAACTTTATCAATATCAAAGCCATGATACGCCTTACGGAAATTTTCAGCTTTTTTCAAAATCGTGATCCACGATAACCCCGCCTGATTGATTTCAAGGATCAACCTCTCGAAGAGGAGGTTGTCATCCTTCAATGGAAAACCATATTGAGTGTCATGATAGGTTTTGTTGAAAGTATCCTCAGGGTGAGTATTAGCGTAGTCGCAATAAGTCATCATAACTCCTCAGCATGTCATTTGAGTTCTTCTTTGAACGGTGGGGCAGCAAGTAAGTACCTCATCATCCAAGTGGCCAAACCCACACTGACATTGATAGCCGCTCGTCCTTTTGCATCCCTATTTTCTCACAAAATCGACCTTGGCTGATTTCGTCTATAAATTCACCGTTGTGTGGGTTTTTGTCACAGTTCTTGTATAGTAGTTTCCCACCTTAATTGGAACATTTTTCTGTATAAAGTCGTCAACGCTGAGCGCAAGAGAAAAGAAAGATGTTAAGATTTCAAGGACCAAAATAAAACTATGAAACACGCTGAAATATTATCCTCTCGCAGGCCCTCTGGGACCGACTGGCAGGTTCTAGGTGAACTTGAACTTGCGATCGGGTCCGAGTACGCTGGTGTGATCAACACATGGATGAGGGAAAAACTAAGTCCCCTCAAACTGCAGGCGGATTTCATCAACAGGATTTTGAAATCCGCGCAGGATGCGGCGGGGCACTTCACAGAGTCTAAAGGCGCCGGAGGTGAAACCGGACATATTCACATTCGGGTCCTTGCACCCCTCAGCCAAAAATTAGATGAGAAGACATGGGGTTTCTTTCGAATCGAAAAGCTTGAAAGTGTGAGGGAAGTCAAGAATCCGCCTGATCATTACATCGAATTCCATTTGTATTTTGAATGAGAATGACAGAGTCATATTATTGTGTCGATAGTATCTCAGGGTCTCTAACGTCTAAATAATCCGCAACTCCTGCACGATAGCATCGAGTGTTAGGGATTGCGCACGCAATTTGACCGCTTGAATCTGTTTAGGCGTTAGGTGGGATTCCAATTCCAACTGCAATTGTTGGGCGCGCTTCTTCGTGCCCTGGTTGCTGGAGGGATTTGCCAGAACGTGAAGTACTGATTCCAGGGCCCGTTCAACATGATCTTTCTCTGCATCCAGGATTGCCAACCCCAGGAGAGCATCGAGCAAAACGGGGAATGCCTGGGTCGCGAAGGCGACCCTTCCCGCTTCGGTGAAACTTTCCTGAGCTTCCACACGATTGCCTGCGGCCAGGGCAAGCTTGCCCTCAAAATTCAGCGAATGTGAAAGAAACCACGCGTCCCCTGCATCGCGGAAGTGGTTGATGCTCTCAATCAACATACGGTGCGCA
Organism: Anaerolineales bacterium; assembly: GCA_036741855.1. GTDB lineage: Bacteria > Chloroflexota > Anaerolineae > Anaerolineales > Villigracilaceae > Defluviilinea. The sequence goes on along the minus strand of DAINRK010000010.1, from coordinate 1,625 downwards.
TCCACATCATTTCCATGAGATTGTGCTGCTAATGCCATGCGCACACCTGCCAGCGCAATTCCAAATCGATCATTGGTCTCTGCTGCTGCCTGCAATTCCTCACGCAAAAGATCCGGTATCTCAGTGAGGCGTCCCAGAGTATGCGCGGTTTGAACGAGATAGCCCGCGGTCAGGGAAATCAGTCTAGGGTCACCCAGCGAACGACAAATTTGCAGGGCTTCAGTAAAGAGCCGATGTGCCTCAGTATAGTCACCCTGATCGTCAATAACCATCCCCAGGAATGTCGTATATAACGCCAATTGCCAGCGATCATCAACAGCGTGACTCAATTCTATGGCTTCGCGCACATTGATGATGGCTTCTTCATACGCTCCCTGAAGTGAACGAAGGATGCCGTACTGCCCCAGGGCAAAGGCCAGGGTAGATTCTTCATCGAGATTCCTTGATACAGTTATGCTTTCCTTATACAGTTCCTGTGCTTCACCATTGCGCCCCAGCCGAAAACAGAAAAAGGCCTGATGAGCCAATAAAGAACCTAGCGCGCCCAATACATTGGTTCTTTCTTGAGAGGTAGTTTTGGCACCCAATTCCGCGAGTGATTTTCGAGCCGTGTCAACACCGCGCTTGATAAGCGCCTCCCCTTCTCGAAAGTATGTGCGCAGTTCGTACATATACCAAAGAGTCCACGCGGCATGTCGCATCAAATCCAGACGACGATGTGAGATCGCCTCGTCCCAGGCCGCGCGGATGTTATCCGTTTCCGGGATCAACCTGGCAAGCGCATCTCGCTGCTGGTGACTTTGTAATTTTTGTTTGTTTGCTTCGAGCAGGAACAGATAATATTCAGCATGCAATCTGCGCACGTCCTGCTCTTCCTGTGCTTCAGCCTGGAGTTGCGTGTTAACATACTGTCGCAGTAATTCGTGTAAATCATAGCGACCTGTTTCATTATGTCGCACCAGTGATTTGTCCACGAGTGCTGAGAGCAGTGGCACTGTAGCACTGGCGACTTTTTCGGCCGCTTCTCTTGTAAAGCCACTTCGAAACACCGAGAGCCGCCTAATCGTCTGGCGCTCTTCAGTAGAAAGTAAGTTCCAGGAATAATCGAAGACTGCACGGATCGAGCGATGTCTTTGAGGCGCGTCGCGAGCGGTAGTGGACAGGAAGTCTACACTTCGCTCGATCTCGCGCGCAATTTCCTTCAACGACATCATCCGCACCCATGTAGCCGCAAGTTCAAGTCCCAAAGGAAGACCCTCTACAAGCTGACAGATACGTGTGATTGCCGGAAGGCTTTCGGATGAGAAAACAAAATTGGCATTGGCCTGTTTCGCCCGCTGTATAAAAAGAGCGGCAGCGCTGTTGGATTCCAGATTATTCAATTCGATATGGGTTGAAATGGGTAGACCCTGCACTTCAAATTTCCATTCCGCTCGAAGGTTCAATGGTTCGCGCGAGGTTGTCAGTAATTTGATACCGGGGGCATATTCAAGAAGGTCATCTAGCAACTCAATACCATCCAGCAAATGTTCAAGGTTATCGAGCACAAGCAGGAGTTGTTGCTCTTTGATGTAATTGAACAGTTGTGTTTTCAATTCGGTCGCGCCGGAGAAAACGAATCCGAG
>DAINRK010000009.1:16754-25556 GCA_036741855.1 Anaerolineales bacterium | reverse complement strand
CATCTCCTCATGCTTCATGATCACAAAACCGGTCTCATGCCAGAGCGGTTCCGTCCAAACACGATTCCATTCATCCCACACTTCGAATGCCTGCTCCATGAGAATCATGTAATCTTCGTCTGAGCCATAATCCATGCGAAGGACTTTGCTGATATCTGTCGTTGCAGCCAGCGGATGCGGAATCGGGCCTAGATCAAATACTTCCACTTTCCAGCCGCGCCGATTCAACTCAATCGCAGCGGAGAGGCCAAACGAACCACCGCCGACAATGATGACTCTTCCTTTGTTAGACATCAGTGCAGTTTATTTTTCTCGTTTCAAACGTATATATACAGCCCCTCTTGCATCCAGGAATATTTCGTCCGGCGTTTTGACAATGCGGACAACTACATGTTCACACGTGGAACAACGGAGGACAACACCCGGTCCGTGTGTGAATGCTAATAACGTGCCCACCTCCGCCTGGTTACCACACGAAAAACATTCTGCAGGCGCGGCAGTCATATCCATACCAAAGATTTCATAAAGTAAGCCTGCAGTTGCATTTGCATCCAGCATCAATTCGCGGTTAATGTCTCTTGTTTCTTCCATGGTTCATCCTCCTGTGGGTCCGAAGCGTTCGGTTTTGATCTGACTTGATGGAATACCGATCTTGACCAAGGTGTTAGCAGCTGCTTCCACCAAAAGCGTCGGCCCACAGATAAATACTTGAACGGTCTTACCAAGCGGTTGGGCAACTTCCTTCAGCATATCCTTATCAATGCGGCGTGTATAGCCTTTCCATTCCGCGGGCTGAGATCTCGTGAGCGTGTGAAAGATCTGCAGTCCGCCATTTTCTGTGCGCAATTTTTCCAATTCATTATAGTAAATGATGTCCTCAAAATTGCGTGAACTGTAAAGCAAAGCAGTTGGATTCTTCGCACCTGCCGCAGCACGATGACGGATCATGGACATCAACGGTACTACACCTGACCCGCCAGCAATCAATAACACTGGTTCGGTCATCATCGCTTCCCAGACGAAGTATCCACCGATCGGTCCGCGCGCTTCGATCCGGTCACCGGGGACAAGGACATCGTGCATATAAGTTGAGACTTCGCCATCATTGATGCGCTCGACAGTGATGTCTACTTCGCCTTCACGTTCCGGTTCGGATGCGATGGAATAACTTCGTTGCGCCTGATAGCCATCTTCGGCGGTCAGCCGAATATCGTAGTGTTGTCCTGCGCGATGACGCATCCATGCAGGGAGCATCAGCGTAAATGACTTCACATTCGAGGTTTCAGATTTGATATCCCTGACTGAAGCGATTTGCCAGTTGATTGTTGGTTTCATACATGCTCCATGAATAATGTCATTGTGAGGAGTGTAACGACAACGAAGCAATCTCCTAGTCGAATTGGAGATTGCCACGCCGCCAAAAAACGGCGGCTCGCAATGACAGTTGGCTAATCATTCCAATACCTCTGTTCTTTCCACGGGTCGCCGCGGTTGTGATATCCGGCCGATTCCCAAAAGCCTGGTTTGTCTTTTTCCGTGAGATAAATTCCGCGCACCCATTTGGCGCTTTTCCAAAAATACAGATGCGGCACGACCATTCGTGCAGGGCCACCGTGTTCTGGCGCGAGTGGTTTATCATCATATTTTAGAGCGATGAAGGATTGACCATTGATGATATCGGTAAGAGGCATATTGGTAGTGTAACCACCATCACTATAAGCGGTGACGAACATCGCTTTGCGGTCGAGTTCCGCGTGCTCAAGCAGCGTATCGAGACTGACACCCTCCCACTTCATATCAAGATGTGTCCATTTCGTTACGCAAGAAATATCCACGACATATGTTTGCATCGGAAGTTTGAGGAATTCTTCCCATGTCCATGAGACCTTTTCTTTAACAAGACCTTCGATATTGAATGTCCACCTATCGAGGGTAGTGTATGGAGTGGGACCCGCAGAAAGGACGGGGAAGTCATTTGTGAGATATTGACCAGGCGGGATGCGATCCTTTTTCTCTTCCCCACGCCTTTTACCGACAAAACCGCGCGAGACAAATCGTTCCTCTGACATCATTGCTCCTTTTTACCAACAAGTATTGCCAGATTAGTTAGATAGCACTGTTTTGATCTATGGGACTGAGTGTATAACGAGGTGCAGTTAGAGTCAAGCGCAGATTCAAAAATAGGCATAATTTCAAAACACATATTGGAACGTACGTTGATATATACGGCATCTATCAACGGACTGTAATACAATTGGAACAAGCGAACCAAAAGTTGAATGTTGAGTAACGATGCACTTGTCTTAAAGGTGATGTAATGTCTGGTTCCTCTTCCCCTGCTGAAGATCATCGACTTCTTGAAACCAAAATAGGCGGAGTCGACTGGAAAAAATGGGGCCCCTATCTGGCTGAGCGTGCCTGGGGCACGGTCCGTGAAGATTATAGTGCCAATGGCTCAGCATGGGATTACTTCCCTCATGACCACGCCCGCTCTCGTGTTTATCGTTGGAATGAGGACGGCCTGGCGGGAATCAGTGATGATCAACAGATTTTATGTTTTGCTCTGGCCTTATGGAATGGACGGGACAGCATTCTCAAGGAGCGTCTGTTCGGGTTATCCGGGTCCGAAGGAAATCATGGCGAGGATGTAAAGGAGTATTACTTTTACCTCGACTCAACGCCTACACATTCGTACATGAAGATGCTCTACAAATATCCTCAGAGTAAATTTCCTTACGCTGATCTCGTCGAAACCAATCGTCGCCGAGGTAAAGACGAACCCGAATATGAGCTGATCGACACGGGAGTCTTTGCCGAGAACCGTTATTTTGATATCTTCATTGAATACGCCAAGGCAGGCCCTGAAGACATCCTGATCCGCATCATGGTCTTCAATCGCGGGCCTGACGTCGCGGAGTTGGATCTTCTGCCTACGCTTTGGTTTCGCAACACATGGAGTTGGGGATGGGAACATGATGATATGCCGCGCCCAATTCTCAAGGATGTATCTCCGAAAACCAAATCGCAAGCCAAATGGATTGAAGCGCGTCATGCCATGCTTGGACGTTATCTGCTTGCGTGTGACAATGCTGATGCTTTATTGTTTACCGAAAATGAAACTAACACAGAGCGTTTGTTCGGCTCGCCCAATCAAGCGCGCTACGTCAAGGATGCCTTCCACGCCTATGTCCTCGATGGTCGCAAGGACGCGGTCAATCCCGACCATGTTGGGACAAAAGCCTCATCACTTTATCATCGGGAAGTGATGCCTGGTGAGTCGGTGAGTATTCGCTTGAGGTTGATGAGGACAGATGGCAACGATCTGCCTGATGATCCATTTGCCTCCTTCGAAAAAACTTTTGCTGAGCGTAAGGTAGAAGCCGATGATTTCTATGAGGATATGCGACCCGCCTCCCTAACGGAAGATGAGCGCCAAGTCCAGCGCCAGGCATTTGCAGGCATGTTATGGTCAAAACAGTTCTATCATTTTAACGTTGAGGAATGGCTAAAGGGCGATCCCGGACAGCCTGCGCCACCCTCAGAAAGAAAAAAAGGCCGCAACCGTGAGTGGCGACACTTGCATGCCGAGGACATCCTCTCCATGCCCGATAAATGGGAGTATCCCTGGTTCGCTGCGTGGGATTTGGCTTTTCACTGTATCCCTCTTGCCCTCCTGGATGCAGAGTTTGCGAAGGAGCAGCTGCTCCTGCTTGGACGCGAATGGTATCAGCATCCTAATGGACAGGTTCCCGCGTATGAGTGGACGTTTAGCGATGTCAACCCACCAGTGCTGGCATGGGCGGCCTGGCGCGTATATAAGATCGATCAGAAGAAGCATGTAGAGGGCGATCATCTTTTCCTGGAGCGAATGTTCCACAAGTTGTTGCTGAACTTCACATGGTGGGTAAATCGCAAGGATGCCGAGGGGTTGAACGTGTTTCAAGGCGGCTTTCTGGGGTTGGATAATATTGGCGTATTCGATCGCAGTGCACCACTGCCAACTGGCGGACGCATTGAGCAAAGTGACGGAACAAGCTGGATGGGCATGTTCTGTCTTAATATGCTTACCATTGCACTGGAACTTGCATTAGACGATTCTGCTTACGAGGACATTGCCCTCAAGTTCTTCGAACATTTTCTATATATTGCCGACGCAATGAACAATATCGCTGGTGAAGGCATTTCATTGTGGAATGAAGAAGATGAATTCTTCTACGATGTTCTGCATCTTGAATCAGGGAATACTCTATCGCTTAAGCTGCGCTCGATGGTCGGATTGATACCGCTCTTTGCCGTAACCACCATCGAACCAGACCTGCTCGAAAAACTTCCCGAATTCAGGCGCCGCCTGGAGTGGTTCCTTGAGCACCGTCCCGATTTGTCGAAATTGGTCTCCCGTTGGAATGAGTCAGGCATGGGTGAGCGTCGCTTGCTGGCGATTCTGCGCGGGCATCGTATGAAGCGGGTTTTGAGTCGGATGCTCGATGAAAACGAATTCTTCTCACAGTATGGCGTACGGGCTCTTTCTCGTGCTTATACTCAAAACCTTTATGTTTTGAATGTGGATAGTGCACAATACACTGTGGGATATCAACCTGCTGAATCAAACAGCAGTTTATTCGGCGGAAACTCCAACTGGCGTGGTCCGATTTGGTTTCCTGTCAATTATCTGATCATCGAGGCACTTCAACAGTTTCATCATTACTACAGTGATGACTTCAAAGTGGAATGCCCAACTGGCTCTGGTCAATACATCACCCTCGCACAAATTGCAGACGAACTCTCAAATCGCCTGATCAGGATTTTCCTTCGCGATGAGACCGGTCACCGGGCAGTTTTCGGCCAGCAATATACATTCCAGAACGATCCACATTGGCGTGAATACATTCCATTCTATGAATACTTCCACGGCGACTATGGCGCGGGCGTGGGTGCCAGCCATCAGACAGGCTGGACGGGTCTGGTGACTAAACTGATCCAACAACAGGGAGAACGCCGCGATATTTATCGTGATAAAACTCATCCATAGAACTCAATAATATTGAAATGTGCTTAAATGTTTGTTACCAGGGATTGCAATTACAATATTCAATAAAAGTAGTTTATCTAAAACGGAACAATACTAGTGTTTCACAGATCATACATCTTCATAGTTAAACTGACATCGGTAGCTAACTCCCTCTATTAGGAACTGTACGAATGCCAAAATTCAAGCGTGATCGGCCAACGATTGGCATCCTGCCGGGGTGGTCGGGCCTCGCGGGCGTAATCCCAGACCGTTACCTGGCATCTACATTGAAGGGGATCCAATCCGCGGCAGTTATTAAGGAATGTCATCTCCTGCTTGCGTGGGGGCTGGGGAGAGTAACCGATGCAAGTGGCACATACCCTGCCTGGCCTGTGATTTTTTCTGATACAGATTTTGTTCCGGTTGGCGAATGGAACACGGATGGCCTTATCGTCTTTGCCCCACTGCGGCATAAGGGCCGTTCACAATACTTGCAGGAGCTTAGTGACAAAGGTTTTCCTGTGCTCTACATTGCGACAGGGGAAAAGGAACCAATGATTTCAGTGGATAACGAAGGTGGGATTCATCAGGCAGTAGCGCATCTAATAGATCACGGTCACCGCGACATTGCCTTCATCGCGGGTGACCCTGACGATAAAGGTGACAGCGAATCCCGACTCATCGCTTATCAATCAGCAATAACAAAGCATGGACTGGAAACCAATCCAATGTTGATCGCACAAGGCTGGCATACTTTCTCAGGAGGATACGAAGCAGCTCAAAAGTTCATCCTCTCAAGAGTCAAATTCACTGCCCTGGTATCGAGCGATGATAATTCAGCCATTGGAGCGATGAAGGCGCTTCGGGAAGCGGGCCTGCAGATTCCCCGTGATGTCGCTGTTATTGGTTTTGACGATCAACCTGATGCCGTAGCCCAGGTGCCACCGCTTGCAAGTATCCATGTGCCTCTTACTGCAATCGGTGAGCAGGCATTAATGCTTATGATTGATCATCTTATCAAGGGATATGATCTTGAATCTATTCGGATACCGACGCGGCTGGTGCCTCGTCAATCTTGTGGATGCCTGCCACAGATCGTATCTTCAGCAGGCAAAAGTGGACCAAGTTCGCAGACATTCGCCAGCCACTCCGATCCGGGAACGGATGATATCGATAGGATCAAGCAAAAACTCGTGGTCGAAATGACTGCAACACTTCCATCCAGATCACACTTCCCGTTTGGGGAGCGAACAAACCGAATCTGCACCAGTCTAGTACAAGCTTTTTATACTAGTCTTAAAGAGAACAGTTCCACTAACTTTCAAGTAACTCTCATGGGAATCCTTCAAGAGTTAGAGCTTGCGGAAGATAATATAGATTCCTGGCAGAGTGCGATCTCCACTTTACGGCGTGAAATGACTCAACTGCCGGCAGTATGGGGAAAGTCTCAAACCCAACACTTTGCTGAAGACCTTCTCCATCTGGCGCGGACAGCAATCAGTGAGAGTGCCCAGCGGCAGGATTTTCGGCATCAATTCCTGCGGGAAATTGCGTCCCAGGCATTGAGCGAGCTCACGGCCCGACTCATTGCCACGTTGGATGAGCGTCAGGCTGTCCAGTCATTGGAGGGACACCTGGCTGCTATAGGCATCCGGCATGCTCGGGTCGCACTCTTTGAAGCTGAGGAAGATGATCCCGTTGCATGGAGTACCATGTTAAGCTCCAATTTGACGTTGACAAACCAACGTTTCCGCAGCCGCGAGTTTCCACCAGTTGGCCTCTATTTGCCCGATGAACTATTGAATCTGGCTCTTGTACCACTCGTATTTCAGGATGAAGCTCTCGGCTATGTGGCCTTTGACGCCTCCAATCTGGGACCCTGTGCCATTATCGCCAGGCAGCTTGCAGCCACATTCAAAGCATCGCGCTTATATGCACAAACCATCGAGCTTTCACTCACCGATGCACTTACTAATGTGTACAACCGCCGTTATTTTGACATCTTTCTGAATAATGAGGTGGATCGCAGTCTGCGTTTTCGACGGGATCTTGCTATCATCATGCTGGATATTGACCATTTCAAAGAGTATAACGATACGTTTGGCCACCCAGCCGGTGACAAGGCTTTGCAGCTTGTAGCACAGTGTATTCAGAAAGAGCGACGCAGCGCGGATGTGGTGGCCCGCATCGGAGGCGAAGAATTTGCGATTATTCTGCCTGAAACTGAGATGGGCGGGGCGCTGCAGGTGGCGGAGAAAATTCGGGGCGCGATGACTAATTTATCTGAATTGAGGTCTCCTCTCACCTTGAGCATGGGAATCAGCTTATTACAGGGAACAGATATCGAAGTTGCTGAATTCGTCCAGCAAGCCGACCTTGCCTTATACGAGGCAAAGCGGATGGGGCGCAACCGAATACGCATTTTTGAAGACAAAGAATAGATTGAATGTATAAGGGTAGAATAGTCTTGCAATATTTTAGTGGAGTTATTCAAACTACAGAGCAATAGTATTGGGTTTTATTTCTGTTTCTCGATCAACCGGGTGAATACATCCACGATACGAGGATCGAAATGTTTGCCTGCCTGCTCCTGAATATACTGTAACGTTTTTTCTTTGGACCATGCTTCCCGATAAGGGCGGTCAGACGTTAAAGCATCCCACACATCTACCACTGAAAAGATGCGCGCTGGCAAAGGAATATGCTCTCCCTGCAAGCCATGCGGATATCCCGTCCCATCCCATCTTTCATGATGGAAGAAAGGGATATCCATCGCAGGGGTCAAATAGGAAATACCTGAAAAATAATCGCGCGCATATTCAGGATGCTTGCGCATGATCACCCATTCATCCTCTGTCAACGCAGAGGGTTTATGAAGAATGGAATCCGGGATTCCCATTTTGCCAATATCGTGCAGCAGCACCCCGCGTCGCACATGGATAAGATCCGGGCCCCGGATCCCAAGCTTTCTCGCCAGCGACAAAGTCAGGTGCACGACGCGTTGGGAGTGACCCATCGTCTCCGAGTCGCGCATTTCCAGTGCATTTGCCCAGCCTTGAATCGTCTCATCGTAAGCACGGACTGCATCGCCTATGCTTTTGTTTAAAATGTTAGACACCACATACGCGCCAATTGCCAGAATGATCAGAGCCGCGATCGAAAAGCTATCGTAGCTGAAACCGTTCCCAGACTGAAAATATGTCCATGTATAAGTGAAGATGGCGAGGCCCGCGAAAAGAAACGAAGTCCACGGCTGAATGATAAGGCTGGAAACCGCCACAGGTAAAGCCATGATCAGAAGCGCCTGGGTGAACTGCAACTGGGGATAAGATACGAAGATCGATACGAACACAAACAGACAAAATAACCATCCCACCAGGGTTACATGCCCCCTTTGATTCATCCATAACAAAATTAGTAAAACTGTAGTAGCTATTCCGGCATCAGCCAGATTGATTCTCGCGAACTCATTCAGTGTATTGGGCAACCTACCCATTAGATTGAAGATCGTTAATCCCAGGAGAATGATAATACACGCGACAAGCAAGACACGTAACAGCTTCTGGCGATAATCCAAAAGAATATATTTTACATAATCATCCACCACAAAATTTGAATTTGTTTGTGTCATTTCATGCTTTGAAATACCCGGGATAATATAGATAATTAATGGGCTCCATTATACTTTTTCACATCGGTATAAGCAAAATAAAAACGACAGCCACGCAATTCTGCGTGGCTGTTGAAAACCAATTTCAAAAAACTCATGCTTGGTCGACTAAATATGGATCGGG
>DAINRK010000009.1:0-16744 GCA_036741855.1 Anaerolineales bacterium | reverse complement strand
GGTATAAGCAAAATAAGAACAACAGCCACGCGATTTTACGTGGCTGCTACAAACCAATTTCGAAAACTCAACTTGGCTAAATATGGATTGGACTGCCTTCTGCGCCATGCGCCGCTTCCATTAATACTTCACTCAATGACGGATGCGCATGGACATTGCGTGCGATCTCATGTGGGGTTAGTTCCATCAGATGTGCGAGTGTAAGTTCTGGAAGCAGTTCGGTCACTTCGGGACCGATCATGTGCGCGCCTAAAATCTCACCATATTTTTCATCCACTACGATCTTGACCCAGCCTGCGTAATCACCAAGTCCGAGCGCCTTGCCATTCGCCTGGAAGGGAAAGCGACCAATCTTGATCCCGTAACCGCGTTCCTTTGCCTGTGCTTCGGTCAACCCGAACGACGCGATCTGTGGATGGCAGTACGTGGCGCGCGGCATCATTTCATAATCAAGGACAATCGTCTCCGCGCCCGCGATGTTTTCTGCGCACACGATTCCCATCGCGGAACCGACGTGGGCGAGCATTAATTTGCCTGTCACATCACCAATGGCATAGATATTCGGTACACTGGTTTGCATCTTTTCATTGATTTCGACCAGTCCGCGCTCGTTAATTTTGACGCCAACTTCCTCGAGACCAAACCCCTTGGAGTTGGGGCGGAATCCGATCGCGACCAAGGCCTGATCTGCTTCGAGAGTCGTTTCCTTGCCCTCGGCGGATACCTTCACCTTCACGCCTGATTTAGTTGCTTCAACCGATTCGACTTTATTCCCCACAAGGCATTTGATACCGCGCTTCTCGAACTCCTTCTTCAGATCCTTCGAGATTTCCTCATCTTCCAATGGAACAAGGCGCGGCAACATTTCAACGATTGTGACTTCCACCCCGTAAGCGCTCCAGACGGTTGCAAATTCAACGCCGATTGCGCCCGAACCTATCACAATCACACTCTTCGGAAGTTTTTCCTGCAGGATGGCTTCCTGATACGTGACTACTTTCTCACCATCCACTTTCCATCCTCCGGGGACTGCCGCGGTTGCACCTGTCGCAATAATAATATTCTTTGCTTTTAGCTCGGTAGCTTTGCCATCTTTGTCAGTGACCGTCAACGTATCCTTGCTTTTGAGTTTCGCCTCTCCCATGAAGACCGCAATGTTATTCTTTCTCATCAAAAACCCCACGCCTTTGACAAGGCGATCTGAGTTCTGGCGAGAGCGTTTGACTGCAACCGGGTAGTCCAGTTTCAGGTTATCGAAGGAGAAACCAAAATCCTTGCCGCGTTCGCGAAGTGTGTGCGCCACCTCGGCATTTTTGAGCAAAGACTTCGATGGAATGCAGCCGACATTCAAACATACACCGCCCAGCCACTGTTTATCAACAATTGCGACTTTTTGTTTGAGCTGGGCAGCACGTATCGCGGCAACATAACCTGCAGGTCCCGCGCCAACGACAACGACATCAAAATTTTCTGCCATGAAAGAAATCTCCTTAAGTTATCGAGATGGACCTCTCGAAATTGTAACGGAATACCTTATTTTACCCGTTTTCGCACATGATACACTTGCCGACAATGACCGTCATTGAAACTTTGCGTACCCGTAAGTTGATCATCCCCATGTTGGTGCTCTTCATCGCGCTGCTTGTCCAAACCTCCTGGGCGGAGGAGGATGCCTTTATTACCTTACGCACCTCCGATAATCTTATCCACGGTTACGGTCCGCGTTGGAACGTGGCAGAGCGGGTGCAGACTTTCACCAATCCATTATGGATGTTCCTGTTGGCAGGGACTCATGCCATAATCAAGAATCCCCACCTGACTTTGATCTTACTCTCTATCTTCATTTCACTGCTGGGAATGTTTGTAATGCTCGTATACGTTCCTCAAAACAATTTCGGCTTATTGCTGGCATTTTCTATTCTGGCTCTTTCCAAAGCATTCGTGGATTTTTCCACGTCTGGTCTCGAAAATCCCGCTTCACATTTGCTGGTTGTTTGTTTTGCAGCTTTATATCTATGGTCTGAGAAGCCCATATCTGAAAGAAATCTTTTCTTCCTGAGTCTGTTTGCAGGTTTGGCGGCCCTCAACCGCATGGATCTATTGTTATTTTGTTCCCCTGTTCTTGCAGCTATGTTATTTACCCAACCGAACAGGCGAAACGCCCTGATCATACTTGCCGGGCTTTCACCATTTATCCTCTGGGAAATCTTCTCCATCATCTACTACGGATTTCCCGTTCCCAACACGTATTATGCCAAACTCAATACTGGCATACCATTGAATGAATCCATATTGCAAGGCGTTCTATATTTCGTCAACTCGTTCGGCTGGGACCCAATTACCCTCACTATCATCTTTTCGGCATTAGGGCTGTCTTTCATAAGCGGGCGCAGGGATGAAATTCTGCTCGCCTTTGGCATTGTCTTATACCTTAGCTATATTCTCTATATCGGCGGCGATTTCATGAGCGGACGATTCTTCTCTACGCCCCTGATGATGAGCGTTGCGTTACTTGTCCATCGCGTCCAAGATGCCACAACTTTGGAAAAATATATCTGGATCAGCCTCGTACTTTTGCTCGGATTAATGCTGGCCCCACTTAAATCCTTCAACAATCCGCTCGAAAGCGACATCATCACTTTCGATAATAGCACTGATATCGCCGACGAGCGTTTCGGATACTATCGCTATTCAAATCTCCTACTTTTCAGCAGAAATCAGGACTTCCAACTATATCAATTTGCAGAGTATGGCCTCTATCTGAAGCGGGAAAAAATACCACTTGCTACCATTCCTGGTATAGGTATGGCTGGATATTACGCCGGTCCAGGTACGTATATCATAGATAAGCTTGGACTCGGAGACCCGCTTATGGCCCGTCTCAAACCTGCTGACCCAAAAAACTGGCACATCGCTCATGTCGAACGAAACGTCCCGGATGGATATGGTGAGTCGATTGAAAACAACGAAAACAGAATCAAAGACCCTGCTCTAGCGGAATATTATGATAAGCTTCTCCTAATCACGCGTGGAGATATCTGGTCAGTAGAACGCTGGAAAGCTATCTGGAAAATGAATACAGGACAGTATGATTATTTGCTTGAGTCGTATTCACAGGCTCAGAAATAGTCTTTGATTTCAGCCAAGGTTTTTCTTCAAAAACTCAAACGTTCGTTCCCATGCCAAAGAAGCGGCGACGGAGTCATATTCGGGACGGTCATCTTCAACGAACCAGTGAGCAACCTTGGGATAGATGTGAAGCGTGGCATCCACACCTGCATCTTTCAGGCTCTGCTCCATCCAACGCACACCTTCCATGGGTTCCCACTCGTCGTTGTCACTGAAATGACCGAGGATCTTCGATTTCACTTTGCTGAACTCCGCCTCTCCAATACCATAAAACAAAACGGTCGCGGCAATTTTATCGGGATCATAACTCGCGACGACAAGCGACCAGGCCGCTCCCATTGAGAAGCCGACCACGCCGATTTTCTCGCCCGCGGAGTGGGCCAGCAGATAATCTTTTGCGGCCATCACAATATCACCAATGACCTGATTGTCGCTCTTTTCCATCAACTCTTTCGCAGCTTCAATCGTTTCTGCAATTTGTCCATTGCGCATGTCAGGTGCAAGCGCGACGAATCCCTGCTCTGCGAGGCTGTCACATACCTGTTTGAAGAATGGTTTGAGTCCCCACCAGGCGTGCAGTACCAATACACCTGGTCCGCCACCGGCAGGGGAGGCAAGATAGGCATCGACCGGCTTACCGTGAACATCAAGTTTGATTTCGGATTTTTGAATAGACATGACGCACGCTCCTTTTCATTCGATTATATCAGAACGTGTGTTCTATTTATCATATTGTGGAGCGGGATGCCATCCCAGATCACATCGGATACTTGTATACTACCTTCTTTTACAGCCATCGCCTGACGCGGGACTTATAATTGATGTACACTTCCCCAAACTTTTTCTCCAGATAAGTCTCTTCGTGTTGAATGACAAGCGTATTCATTAATATGATAAATATGGGACTCAAGATTAAACCCCAATAGGATTTAAAAATGAGCGGAAAACCAATCAATAGGCAAACAAACCCTAGATAGATTGGGTTCCTTGAAAAGCGATATGGTCCGCTTGTGACAATTTCATTTACTGACCCATGCGGGTCAAGTGTCGTATGTGCCCGCATAAACTGACTCACCGCACTGAACGCAAGTCCAAGACCAACAAGTACAAGAAAATAGCCAACCCAAACTGGAATATTTGGAAATGCCAATGGCAATAGCCGGTTAAGAAGATAGGCGAAAAATAAATGAATAACAAATAGAACTGGCGGATGGATTCTTACGTTTGCATGATCCTTGTCTTCTGCCATCCTAGCTCCAGTTTTCCAATGTCTCTTTCACCTTCATTAAGAACGCGTCCGCAGAGGCGCCATCGAGAACGCGGTGATCGAATACAAACGAGAGATACACCATGGGTCGACTGGCAATCGCGTCATCAATGACTACAACTCGCTTCTGCATCGCGCCGACTCCGAGAATTCCACATTGTGGCTGGTTGATAACAGGATAAGCGAACAGCGATCCGCTGATGCCGTGATTGGTGAGTGTAAAGGTCCCGCCTTTGACTTCGTCTGGCTGAAGTTTCTTCGAGCGGGCACGATTCGCCAGATCGTTGACCGCACGAGCCATCGCAAGAAGAGACAAGTTGTCTGCATCCTTAATTACAGGGACAATCAATCCCTCTTCACCAAGCGAGGTCGCCATGCCAATATTGACAGCTTTGTGCACAAGCACACCTTCATCTGTCCAGGATGAGTTAACGATTGGATAATTCTTCAATCCAGCAACAATTGCCGCCATAAAATATGCGGTGTATGTGAGATTGATGTTATCGCGTGCAAATATTTCTTTATTCGCATCGCGATGTTTGATTACGCGACTCAGATCCGCTTCCATGACGGTCAGCACATGGGGAGAGGTATGCTTGCTCATCACCATATGCTCGGCGATTTGTTTTCTTATGACTGTATGTTTAATTAATTGATCACCAACAACTGGAGTGACGACAGGTGTAGCATATATAGATGGCTGTGCAACAGGCATCGCAGATTTTTCGGTCTCGACGAAATTCAAAACATCATTCTTCGTTATCCGTCCATTTAAACCTGTGCCTTGAACTTCTTGTAAGTTAACCCCATGCTCTGAAGCAATCTTTGCAACGACAGGTGAGATAAAGCCTACATCACGCGTCACTTGCGGAGTATCCCATGTCACGTCTTCTTTAACCTGCTGCTTTTCCGCACTCGGCAACTTGGAACCTGAAACCTGTCCACTTGGAACCTCCACACTCTCCCCAGGCTTACCAATAAACGCGAGAACTGTCCCCACCTTCGCAGGTGCACCTTCCTCCGCGACAATTTTCAACACTGTTCCCGATGTAGGCGCAGGGATTTCAGTATCAACCTTGTCAGTATTCACCTCGAGAAGCGGCTCAAGCTCATTGACTGAGTCGCCTTCTTTTTTCAACCATTTTATGACGGTTACTTCCTCGACACCTTCGCCAAGTAATGGGACTAAAACTTTTGTTGCCATAAGTGCTCCAGTTGATAGTTGGCCGTTGATTGTTTACAGTCTAGCGGGCAGGTAGACTGTTGATCAAGGCGTAAAGCTTCTTGCGCAAGCTTTGAATATGCTCAGCCATCATATTAACATCTTCCTTATTAATATATCCAAACTCTAGCGCCAAAACAATTTGTGTATCCACTTCAGCTAACGAGCCAAGGATAAGTTCGCGATAATTTTTAGCTGGTGCTTTAATGTTATTCATTTTCTGCCAACTACAAACGGTCAATCATCAACGAAGCGGCGGATACGCCGCAGGGTCAACCTCATTCATCATCTCATATACCACATCAAAAATTGTCTCAGTATTTGGCTTTGACCAGTAATCTCCATCACTGCCATATGCGGGACGATGTGCCTTGCCGGATAACGTCTGCGCGGGTGAATCGAGATGGAAATAGCCGCCTTGTTTCTCGATCACTTCCTGCATCATATAAGCAGACGTTCCACCTGGTACATCTTCATCGACAAACAAAACGCGATTCGTTTTCTTTAACGATTCAACGATCCTTCCATGAATATCAAACGGCAAAAGCGACTGTACGTCAATCACTTCAACCTCAATACCTGCTTTCGATACTTTCTCTGCCGCATCCAGAGCGATACGACAACACGCACCATAGGTGACAAGCGTGACATCCTTCCCTACACGAATCACTTCAGGTACACCAAGCGGCACAGTGAACTCGCTAATGTTATCGGGTACTCTTTCTTTAACACGATAACCATTTAACACTTCAACGACAACCGCAGGTTCATCCGATTTCAATAACGTGTTGTAAAAGCCTGCAGCGCGGGTCATGTCACGCGGCACTAAAACGTTCATACCGCGCACGAGGTGTATCAATCCCGCCATCAATGAGCCTGAGTGCCAGATGCCTTCCAAACGATGTCCACGCGTGCGTATGATCACAGGTGCAGCCTGTCCACCCACGGTACGCCAATGCAGATTCGCAAGGTCATCGGACATAATCTGTAATGCATAAAGGATGTAGTCCAAATATTGAATTTCACATATCGGTCGCAATCCACGCATCGCCATGCCAATTGCCTGCCCCAGGATCGTCGCTTCGCGGATGCCGGTGTCGCTCACGCGCAACACGCCATATTTTTGCTGCATCCCTTTAAAGCCCTGGTTCACGTCGCCAAGGAAACCTACATCCTCGCCAAATGCGATCACTCGCGGATCGCGTCCCAGGATCGAATCAAAGGCCATGTTGATCACTTCAAAGCCCATCATTGTCGGCGAAGAGCTTGAATAAACAGGCTTTACTTCTTTCACTGCGACAGCCTTGCCACTATAGAGATGCGAACCATAACGCTCCACATTGATGGCATCCTGTTCATTCTTCCATTGCACTAAAACCTGTTTGGATGGATTCGGTTCGTCGCGTAAGATTCGTAACGCTTCATGCGCAGCAGAATGGACATCACGCCTCAACGGCGCGGGGAGGGCCGATAGCCGCTCTTTGATATCGTTCAACTCTGACGCGTGACTCGAACTGCCGGCAATCTCATCGAGCATATCCATTACATGGCCGCGCTCTTCCAAGATCGGAGCCAAATACGCATCCCAGGCAAGTTTGCGGATTCCCTCCACAGCTTCGTAGTCTTCTTTTTCAACGGCGACCAGCTCAGGTTCCGTAATGACGCCGTTGTCCAGTATCCACTCGCGCATTTTGTGGATACCATCAAACTCTTCTTCAAATTTCAACCGTTCGGGTGATTTATATCTTTCATGGCTTCCAGATGTGGAATGTCCCTGAGGCTGGGTTACTTCGGTCACGTGTACCAACGCGGGGATATGATGCTCGCGCGCAGTCTCCGATGCTTTTGCAAACGTTTGGACGAGTCCAGGATAATCCCATGCCTTCACGCAATAGACATCGAAACCATCAGTTGAATCTGGCGCACGCTGGAATCCCTTCAGCAACTCGCCAATATTGCCTTTCACCATCTGATATTCGTTCGGCACAGAGATACCATAACCATCATCATAGATCGTAATGACCGCTGGCGCATGCAGCACACCGATGGCATTGACTGTCTCCCAGAACATACCTTCCGCTGTAGAGGCATTGCCGATGCTCGCAAACACGACCTCATTGCCATTCTTCGAGAATAGATTGAACGGCTTGAGTTCTTCCAGGTTACGATAAAGGACGGACGCATAGGCGAGTCCAACCGTGCGCGGCATCTGTGTGCCCGTAGGTGAGACATCCGCTGCCGTGTTATAGGATTTAGTTTGATTCTTCCATGAGCCATCGGGATTAAGAAAACGATTGGCGAAATGCGCATTCATCGAACGACCACCTGTATTGGAGTCGTGATTCACGTCCGCGTGCGCGTAAAGTTGGGCAAAAAATTCCTGGATGTTCATCACCCCTAACATGAACATCCAGGTTTGGTCACGGTAATATCCTGAGCGCCAGTCCCCTTTTTGGGAGGCACGCGCAATCGCAATATTGATAATTTCCTTGCCATCCCCAAAAATCCCGAATTTTGCCTTGCCACTTAGTACCTCACGTCTACCTATCAGACTCGCTTGCCTGCTTTGATATGCGAGACGGTAATCCCTGATAATTTCTTCTTTTTCTAGGGGAAGTCCAACAGTACCCTTCTTTTTGGGCATGTATTTCTCCTGAATTGAGGTTATTGGGGATTATAACGGAAAAGATATTGGCATGTACTTATGCAGCATGGTGCTCAATCTTTATTCCTCCACTCCAAGCCATTTCAACGCAGATCCCATTTCGTGGAACACCTTGAACCTGCCAGTACGATTGACGACAACATTTTCCATTGTAAGATCTATCAGGTCGCGCTTTCCGACCAATGCAACTTTGATTTTTGGACCGACGACCCGGACGTATTCCTCTCCCAACTGGTATCGGTCCCAAATACTAATAGGACCTTCGAGGTTCAAACCATCAATGAGTGCTTTTTCCAAATTCTCCCGACTGCATACATCTGCAAATTCCCGCAAAAAGGAAAACCCCATTTTCAATGAATATGGCTCCGTGATCTTGGCGAAGAGATAGCTACCTCGGTTCTCGAAGATTGGCATGATACTGCTCCAAATTGCCTATGGCTTGCCGTTCAATGGATTTTCATCATCCTCATCTCATAACATGGGATTGGCTTCAATGTAATCGGATTTGTTTTGCAAATCTTGTTGATTGCGAATAATATGTTCCCAATAATTGCGCTGCCAAACAGGGATACCTTGTGTTCCGCGCATCAAATTGATTCGGTACGAAACTGCGGCTTATACGAACGGATAATTGTGGGGATCGAACCTTTTACAGGTTTTTGGAATCCTTCCCACGTAGGGGCACGGCGGGACGATTTATCGTCATGATCGTTCGTATTCCCCGCCGTGCCCCTACCATCGGTTATCGTAATAATCCCATGCATATGATTTGGCATAATAATAAACGCTCCCAATTCAATGTTCGGAAATCGTTTTGGCAATTTCTCCCACTGCTTTTTTGCAACCAAACCAAATTTTGTCAAAACCGTTTCCTTATTTACTACTTCCCCAAACAGAGATTCGCGATCCGATGCGACAATTGTCACATAATACGCGCCTGGTTGGGAATAATCATATTCAGGTAAACGAATGGAACGCCGATGATGTTTCTTCGGATCGAATTTAGATGGCATAATGCGATTATACTTTCCCCATGAAACCACCTCTCCCCACTATTCAAAATCAGGTCGCACCTGATGTGATTGATCTAGGCCTTGGCGACCCGCCACTCTCGCTTCTACCACTTGACCTGATTCGCGAGGCGGCACAAACGCGGTTGTCACAAAGCGACAATTCTTTTTTGCAATATGGCGTAGAACAGGGAGATGGAAATTTCCGCCTCACCCTGGCAATTTTTTTGAGCAAAGGATATGGCTTCGAAGTAAAACCTGAAAGCTTATTTGTTACCAATGGCATCTCGAAAGCTGTTGATTTAATTTGCACACTTTTCACAAAAGCGGGTGACACGATTTTCGTGGAGGAGCCGACATATTTTCTAGCACTTAGGATTTTTGCTGATCATCATTTGAATGTTATCTCGATTGACACAGATGAAAACGGACTGATCATCGAATCGCTGGAAGAGAAGCTAGCTGAATTCCACCCAAAATTCCTTTATCTCATCCCAACCTTCCAAAACCCAACAGGCACGACCCTGCCACAGGAACGGCGTGATCGACTCGTGAAATTGGCACAAGAATATGATTTCATTATCGCGGCTGATGAGGTCTATCATTTATTGAGCTATAACCAAACGCCACCAAAATCCTTTGCTGCTTATACGGATACTGAATATGTTATCTCGCTGGGGTCATTCTCAAAGATTCTCGCGCCCGGCCTACGTCTTGGATGGTTGCAGGCACATCCCGAAAAGATCAAACGCTTCAATACCTGCGGCTTTTTAGATAGTGGTGGAGGATTGAATCCGTTTACATCAGCGATTGTCAGCGGAATTATCGAATCGGGCGGATTGGAAAACAACATCAACACATTAATTGATGTTTATAGCTCTCGGATAAAGGTTATGGATTCCGCCTTACAGCAGCATCTGCCCGATCTCAAATATGCCACACCACGCGGAGGATACTTTTTTTGGCTGAGCTTGCCTGCAAAAATAGACACAAAAGAACTTCGCAAGAACGTCCAGTCCTTCAAAGTTGATTTCCGCCCAGGTACTCTTTTCTCCAGCAAAGGCGGATTGAGAAATTACATCCGGCTATGTTATGTCCATTATGAGGAAGGAGAAATTGAAGAAGGCATCAGGCGCTTGAAGCAATGCCTGCAAAGTAATTACTAATTACTATCTGCCCAATGCCATTTTTACGGCCTCATACACGTCCAATATCCCATAACCAAACGCTGTGTTTGGCTTGCCGCCTTCAAAGCAACCAACCGTTCGATTGCCAGTATATAGATTTGCTGAGTCGATGAGAAGTTGCTCTGTGCGGTCGATATCGCCAATCAATGTTGGATCTGCAGACCAAAGCAACGCGACCGCACCTGCAACGTGTGGGCCAGCCATGGATGTGCCGCTGTTCGAGCCATACGCTCCACCGGGTAACGAGGAAAGGATATCCACGCCAGGCGCGACGATATCAGGTTTCACGCGCCCTGAGTCATCTGCAGTGACAGGTCCACGGCTGCTGAAATCAGCCATGTTTCCAAATCGATCAATTGCGCCAACGGAGAAAACCGAATCATATAAAGATAATGGTGCATCAACCGTACTGCAATTGGGTCCATCGTTGCCGGTAGAAGCTGCAACAAAGATTCCAGCAGCACGAAGATTATTAGCTGCTGCAAGCAATGCGTTTGGGTCGCAGCCTTCGATCTCGGGACACCCCCATGAATTGTTCAACACATCCGCGGCGCGCGTCGGGTCACCGTCAGTGAATGGATTCCCATTTTGAGGAAAAGGCGCGAGCATGAATTGCATACAATCAAGATATAACGCCGGGTTGGCAAGGTTACGAACTAAATTCGCGCATGCAAACCACGTGGCATCGGGCGCGATACCTATGCCGTTCTGACCGAGGATTGTGCCCAGGGTGTGCGTCCCATGCCCATTATCGTCGTACGGTGAAAGCTTTCCATTCCATGGGTCGAACCAGTTGTAATCATCACCTTGAGTATTGCCTCGATAACTTTCCTTAAGCGCGGGATGATTCACGTCCACGCCGGTATCGGACTGCCCAACCACGATCCCTTTGCCGCGTGCACCGAACTCAGCCCATACTTTGTCTGCACCGATCATAGTCACATTCCATTGAATCTCATTTGGAGCTGACTGACCATCGTTCACAGCCAAAGCCTCGTTTTGGGGAGCAGGACGCAGGCGCGGGCTGGAAATGACTCGGTCTACTTCGGGGTGGGTCCACAAAAATAAACGGACAAGAGTCCCGCCGCGCACTTCCATCGCATTGACGAGGTAATATGGCGTGTAATCCACACCCACTCTGTGAAATGTATTTCGCAAATCGTATTGTGTTTTGGTGGCAAGTTCCGTGAGCATTTGATACGCGGCGGTTCGTCGTTCATCGATATTCTGAATCTGATTCAGGTCAGAAAGATCTGCCTGTTCTTTCATGATAACAAACAGACGATCACCATAAAAGCCGTGATGTCCAATTAAGAAGAAAAGGGCAATAAGCACGGCCCATGCCGCGCCCGCCCCGGCCCATCCGAGCATACGCGTCAAATCAGGCCTCTCAACTGTCCCCGCTATATATCGAATGATCAAAGCAATGACCCCAACTACCAGCCCCAGTCCAACACTAAACGAAACAGCTTTTACTGCAATCGGGGCTATATCGCCGAGCACAATGGTAAGTTCGGTGGGATCGAAAAAGATCAAGCCTGTAGCAGCCAGCAGACTTGTAAGAATCATCACTGCAGCTCTTGATGGCATCAAAGCAGAGATGGCAAAGGCAAATGATGGAAGAATGGCAAGCAATATCAACTGCGCGCCGTCATAACCAATTGCGGAGCCTAGCAACGCGAGCACGGCGCTGATACCGAAGGCGTCCAGAAATTTGTTCTCTGTTGTAGTTTCCATCAACAAAGCGGCAAGCCAGCCAAATGACAACCCCGCGAGCAGATTGAGAAGAGCATCTGTTGGAGAGCCCAGCGCGCCAAAGACAACGAATGGCGCAACCCCAAATGCTGCAAGGAAAAAAGCAAACGACTTATTGTCTAATCTCCAGTCCATGCTTAAATGGCGAGCTCTTCCTACGACAGTAGAGGCGATGATACAGATCAGAATTTGTAAGATAGAACCAAATTGATCGTTATTTGGTCCAAGCAAGCGTAACAACAGCGCAGGGAACGTGATGAGTGCAGCACCCAACCATCCCCCATAAACAGGCTTGAAACGTTCATCTTTTGTGAAATTCCATAACGCGGCGATGATGCTGCTCATCACAAAAGCCTGTATTGCAAGGCCAACTAAGCCTGCCCAGGCCAGGCTTGCAAGACTCCCTGATGCAATCGCGGATTGCTCCATAGACCATAGCACAAAATGGTAAATAAGCAAACAGAATGGCATCGGCAATGCCAAAAGCAGAAATAAAACCAACGCACCGGTCGAGCGATTTTTTGGCTCAGGGTTCGAAGCTACGCGTTCAATTTCAGTCACGTCCGCCTCCATTTTCGTTTAATTGTACAACAGAGAGGTGGGATGTTAATCTGCTGCAGCTTTTGCAGACTCAATCAAGTCTTCGGGCTGGTGCGGCCGCACCTTGAACAATTTGAATCCCCATTGTACGGAAGGCCCGATCAACAGTGCAAACACCACAGTACCAAATCCTAAGGGTCCACCCAGGAACCAGCCAATTGCGACAACGATTATTTCGATAATCGCGCGGCCAAGCCGAATGCTGATTCCCGTGGTTCGATGGAAAGCTAACATCAAACTATCACGTGGTCCCGCGCCTGCATTCACGCCGATATAAATGGCAGTTGCAAATCCCATTATCAATATTGCGCCCAGCAACATTACGCTTTGCAGAATAAATCTATCTTCTACAGGAGGGATATAGAACAAGAACATGTCCTCCCACAGACCAATGAACAGGATATTCGAAAGTGTTCCCCAACCGATCTTCTCATGTAGAGCTAGTGCTCCCAACAAGACGACAGCACCCACGATAATACTCATCCTGCCGGGCCGTATATCTGTCAGTTGAGATAATGCCACTTCGAGCACAGCCCAGGGCGTGGTTCCAAGATGGGAACGGATCATCAAGGCAATGGAAAGCCCGAAAAGGGTGAATCCGATTTGAATCACAATAAAGTCACGAATAAAAGTATTCCAGCGAACGGGTTTCAGCATTTGATCTCCATATATCGCGCGGAGCGGATGGAATGCGCTTTTCAGTCCCGTAGTCGAAGTGCACATTGTATCTAAATTTGCGCTTCGTTCGCGGATTTCGATACGCCCTCAAAAACATTCGGGCTACTCAATCCTCCGCTCAGCGCGTAACATAAACATTGACGATAACACGTATGATAGACTTACGCCATGCCCCAAATCATCGAAGTTCATCGTGATAATTTCACCATCAGCACAGATCCGGCGCGGCTTGACAGGGGTACAATTGTTGATTTCCTGGCACGCGCCTACTGGGCAAAAGGACGTCCCCGCGAACGCACGGAACGCGCGTTTGCCAACTCACTTGTATTTGGACTGTATGATGGAGAAAAGCAGATCGGTCTCGCGCGTGTTGTCAGCGATTACGCGGTCTTTGCTTATCTCTGCGATGTCTTCATCCACGAAGATTATCGCACGCATGGCCTCGGCAAATGGCTGATGGAAACCGTTCATAGCCATCCGGATTTACAAGGGCTGCGCCGCTGGACTCTTGCCACAAGTGACGCACATGGGCTTTATCGCCAATTCGGCTGGGATGCGCTTGCAAATCCCGAAAACTGGATGGAAATCCTGCGACCGTTTCCCGGTGAGGGACAAGATTCATGAATGTGATCCTTAAGCCGGGACGCGAAAAGTCCCTGCTTCGCCGCCACCCATGGATCTTTTCTGGCGCGATCCTTCACGCAGATGAGAATATCGCCTCCGGCGCGACTGTCGACCTGCTCTCATATAACAAACAATTCCTCGCCCGCGCCTCCTTTTCGCCAAACTCCCAAATCCGGGCGCGCGTGTGGACGTTTGAGGAGGAGGTTGTTGATAAGGAGTTTTTTCGGAAGAGAATACATTCCGCAATCGCCACGCGTCAAAGGTCAAACATCGAAGGTCGGTCAAGCGCTTATCGTTTGATATATGCAGAGTCCGATTACCTGCCTGGCTTAATTGTTGATAGATACAACGATGTTCTCGTTTTGCAATGTCTCACCGCAGGCGCAGAATTTTGGAAAGATACTTTCGCCGACATCTTGCTCGAAGAAACTGGACTGCAAACTATCTACGAGCGCTCGGATGCGGACGTCCGCGAACTGGAAGGACTGGGACCAAAAACCGGAGTATTACGAGGTAATCTTTCCGCTTTCACCTTTCCTATTACTGAACATAACTTGAAATTCAACATTAATATCGCGAGCGGACACAAAACCGGCTTCTATCTCGACCAAAGCCAGAATCGTCCACGGGTGCGCGAACTCGCAAAAGATAGAGACGTGCTGGATTGTTTCTGTTATACAGGCGGGTTCACTTTCAACGCGCTGGCTGGAGGGGCGAAGTCTGTTATTTCAATCGATTCTTCTGAAGAGGCGCTCCTTCTTGCAAGAGAAAATATTGCACTGAACGACCTGACTGCTGATAAAGCAACTTTCATTGAAGGTGATGTCTTTCAACTCTTACGTAGATTTCGCGATGAAAACCGTTCTTTCGATATGATCATCCTTGACCCACCAAAATTTGCTCCGACTGCCGCGCAAGCCGAAAGAGCCGCGCGGGGATACAAAGATATCAACTTGTATGCATTCAAACTGTTACGACCCGGTGGAATATTGGTCACTTTTTCGTGTTCGGGCGGAATCGATGCAGGGTTGTTCCAAAAAATCATCGCGGGAGCGGCTTTGGATGCAGGTGTCGACGCGCAGATCGTCGAGCATTTGTCGCAGGGGTCAGATCATCCTGTCTCATTACATTTCCCCGAGGGGGCATATCTCAAAGGCTTGATTTGCTATAAACCAGGATAAAAAGCGTTCTTGATATAATGCTTTTAATGTCCAACACACGTACAAATGAGGAATGGCTGCATGATTTGAGAGCCACTGGTGAGGTGCAGGAATCCGCAACAACGGACCTGCGGAATTTCTTGTTACGGGCGGTCTTATATTCATTCAACCGTAATCTGGGCGATTTCGGGGGATTGGCACACGATGAAATCCTGCAGATGGCAGAAGATTGCACACAGGACGCTCTAATCGCAGTCATAAATCATCTTTCAGATTTTCGAGGCGACAGCAAATTTACCACCTGGGCATATAAATTTGCCGTCAACATTGCCCTGGTGACTGCCCGCCGGCAACGATGGAAGGGTGTATCGCTTGATCAACTCTCATTTACCGATGACAGCAATCTCTTCGAATGGATGGCGCAGGACAAGTCACCCGGGCACGCGCCTGATCAATCTGCCATGCAAGGTGAAGTTGGCGAAATAATTCGGGAGGTGATCGAGCGTGACCTGACCGAAAAACAGCGACAGATACTCATTATGATGGTCTTCAATGAAGTTCCAATGGACGAAGTTGTAGGACGATTGAGCACAAACCGGAACGCGATCTATAAGATGCTTCATGATGCACGCCGCAAACTCAAAAGCGGCTTACAGGCGCATGGCTTTGAGGTTGGCGAGACTCTTGCCTTGTTCAGCACGCAGGGGTAAGATTCCTGCGAGTTATGCAACGAATGATAGTGGAGTATTGATGGAACAAGAA
Source organism: Anaerolineales bacterium (assembly GCA_036741855.1). Lineage (GTDB taxonomy): Bacteria > Chloroflexota > Anaerolineae > Anaerolineales > Villigracilaceae > Defluviilinea. Next base: position 685 of record DAINRK010000009.1, on the reverse strand, counting down.
CGTTTTGAGAGCTGGCTAAAAAATATCTACCAAACCCAGGATGAAGAGATTTCCTGCACGGAATGCTTTGATCTGGTGTCCTATTATGTGGAATTGGAAGTTTCAGGTGAAAACGCTGCAATGAAGATGCCGCGGCTCAAACAACACCTGGATCAATGTCGCGCTTGCCGCGATGAATATGAGATATTGCGTGGTCTGGCACGTTGGGAGAATGAGGGTGGAACGCCATCGCTGGATGAGTTGAAGGATCTAATTGGCTAAATGATAACAAATGGACCGTCTGCGCTTCCAAAATTTGGAGGCGCTTTTTATTTTGGTAAGAAAAACTCTCTATGTGAAACTAATAGTCAGAATATCAAATTCCGAATGTTATTATTAGCATCATCAACAAGGAGACAACAATGAAACATTACAAATATTTGATCATCGGTGGTGGGTTGGCCGGTGACGCCGCGACGCGTGGAATCCGTGAATTGGATGCAGAGGGTTCAATTGGCTTGATTAGTGCGGAACCAGACGCACCCTATATGCGTCCAAATCTTTCAAAGGGCTTGTGGAAGGGACGACCCATCGAAAAGATCTGGCGCAGAACGGAGGAGCGTGCCGAATTGAATTTAGGTCGCAAAGTGACCAGGCTCGACCCGCAGAAAAAATCCGTTCAGGACGATAAAGGTGACGAATACAC
>DAINRK010000008.1:0-26060 GCA_036741855.1 Anaerolineales bacterium | reverse complement strand
TATGACGAATCTCGCGCTTGCAGTCCGCCTCGACCCAGGCATCGTTCCTCTCACGCGCGAGGTAATCGTGATGGGCGGCTCGTTCAATGTTCAGAAACCAGAACCGGAATTCAACGTCCGGTGTGACCCGGAAGCGGCACAGATCGTGTTCAGTTCTGGCTGGAAGGTGCATGTGCTTGGGTTGGATATCACGCGCCGCGTCCATTTTTCGCGCCGCGATTTTGCGTCCCTTCCGGATGGAAATCCCGCTGTGGAACTATTGCGCGCTCAAGCGCCTGGCTGGATCGACCGCGTGGAAGCAATGGGCTGGGAGCAGGATGGCTGCGCATTACATGATGCCGTAGCTGTCGCCTATTTAGTTGATGATACGATTTTCGAGACGAAGGAAACAAACGTAGAAGTGGAACTTCTAGATCCAAATTTACGTGGTCTCACACGCTTTGCATCTTCAAAAGAAAGCCGGCCAGTTGTTAAAGTAATTACTGAGATAGATCCCACAAAATGTCATGAATTGATATGGTCACACATGGCAAAATAGAATAAGAAGGTTGATGCTCCCGCAGGGTCTGTGACCCTGCGGAATTGTTCGCCTAATGCTGCGATCGCACATGGTACTCTTTAGAGTAGACCACCTTTGAGCAGAACCACCAGGTGAATAGTGAAATAAACGGAGAAAAATAGAATGCGAGGGTTATTTGGAAACTTGTGAAGTCTTGTGTTATGGCGAGATCGGCATTGATAACATCATCCAGGCCGATGGCCTGCCCTCGCCTGAGCAAGCGATCTTCCCGAAATCAGATAGTTATCATGGAGGCGGTGCGGCTTCGAATACAGCAGTATGGTTAGCTACGTTGGGTGTCAAAGTTAAGTTGACAGGTAATGTGATTGGTGATGATCTTTATGGAAATATGATTCTGGAAGGATTGGGGAAATATTCGAATATTGATTTGAGTCTGCTTGAGCAGCGCGAAGGAGTCACAACTCCCTTCACCCGCGCGATTGTCACACCCGATGGAGAACGCTCATTCTTAATCTATTGGTATCCTCAAGCACCTAAGATTCAACTAACAAAAGACTTGCTTGATGGAGTCAAATACGTAGCCCTCGATCTCTATGGCGGACCCGAAAGACTTGATACAGCGCGTTTGGCATTTGAATCCGGTGTATGGACTGCAATCGGTGATGTTATTTGGCACGATCATCCAGTGCTTCCCTTCACTAGTATTGCAACAAATTCTGGCTCGTATATACGTCAGACATTTCCAGGTGTGGATTTACGTCAACATGCTAGAAAGCTGCAATCGGTTTCCAAAGGAATTATCATCACAACCGATGGTTCCTCCATGGTTCATGCTCTTGACGCGCACGGCAACGGCTTTACGGTTCAACCGCCTTCAGTCACTGCGGTCGATGCCACCGGCGCAGGAGATGCCTTCCGCTCTGGACTGCTCTACGGACTTTTACGTAGCTTTGATCTGCCGCGCAGCCTATGTTGGGGTGTAGCCGCCGGTGCACTCAGTGTAAGAAACCTTGGCGCTGCCACCGCCCTGCCCGACTTGAAAGAAATCGAGTCTCTTGCTAACAGCCTGCAGGCACTGCCTGAAATATAAATGGTAAATTGAAAATCTATTCGCAGGCTTCGCAGAAAGAGCCTCATTGAAAATAGTTCTTTTCACATCGTATCTAAAACGTATCGCCTGGCTGTTCCTTCCGCTGATCTTAAGTCTTTTCGTTGGTTCACTGCTAATCTTAGCTGTCGGACGAAATCCCCTGTCGACATATGCGAATCTATTAGAGTCTGGTTTCAGTTGTAAGGCTGGGCAGGGCCGTTGTGCCCTGGCTACCGCGCTGCAATTCGCCACTCCCCTCATCCTTAGTGGTCTATCTGCCACGGTGGCGTTGCGCGGCGGCTTCTTCTCGATCGGTCAGGCTGGTCAGATGCTATTTGGAGCCGCAGCCGCCAGTTGGCTCGGCGGGTATTTATCCCTGCCACCAGTCATCCATTCGATGATTGCACTGACTGGTGCCGCCTTACTCGGTGGATTATGGGGATTGGTCCCTGCCTTTCTTAAACATTTTATTGGAGTGAATGAGATTATTTCAACGTTGCTGCTTAACCCAATTGCCAGCGTCCTGGTCAGTTTGCTCTGGCTACCGGGCGTGGATGTGAGCGCGCGTTTGTCACCATTGCTTCCGAGCACCAAGCTTACATCTGGAATCTTTATTGCGCTCATAGCCGCTCTATTGATCTATTTATTCCTTTGGAATACAAAATATGGCATGGAGATGCGCGCCAATGCTAATGCTCCGCGTTTTGCGCTCTACGGTGGTATACCCTCACATAAACCCATTTTGCTGACAACGGCCCTTAGCGGTGCTCTAGCCGGCCTAGCTGGAGGCGTGGAAGTTTTGGGTGTCCATTATCAATTTGTTTCCAATTTCTCCGCCGTCAATGATTTTGATGGCCTGATCGTCGCCTTTGCCGGACACCTGCACCCCGCTGGTGTAGTGCTTCTCGCTTTTCTATTAGGCGGTCTTCGTACAGGGTCTATTGTAGGGTTGCAGATTCAATCTGGCATCCCGCGCGAATTGGGTGGTGTGCTTATTGCCTTCATGCTGATCTTTTTAGCCGGGAATCGTTTTACTCATGTACATGTTCAAAAGGCAAGTAAAAACAGCGCAGAAATAATTTCGTCCTGATATGACTATCAATGAACTCATTTTTGCTGATCTGCCTGGGCAATTTTCCACATCGCATGCAAAGCTACTTTGATCGCGTTCATCTCTCCCTGTCGAAAATCTGCTTCTCCCCATTCCGGTTTGATCGCCCCCGGCGCCCCATCTGAGGCGAATATGGCGCCGGTCCGCCAGCCGCGCGCCGCGCCGACAATGAACAGAGTATCGCTTTCCATCTCAACAAAAACAAGGCCAGCAGCTTTCATCGGAAGAAACTCATCAGCATTATGTGGAGCGTAGAAAGAATCAGTAGTAAGGCCAACTCCCACCGTGATTGGAATTTGTAGCTCTTCACCAGCTTCGACCAGGGAGCGCAAAACAGAAAAAGTCGGCACCGCCGGGAAGATGGATGGTAAATATGCATTGCCAGTGCCCCCTGCACGCGCAGTCCCGCTGGCGGCAATTACGTCACCGGGCTTCTGTCCTTCCTGAAAAACTCCACACGAGCCAACACGTATAAATGTATCGGCACCCATATGCGCTAACTCTTCCAACCCAATCGCGACCGCGGGACCACCCATACCTGTGCCGCATACTGTCATGAATATACCTTGGTATTCACCCGAGTACACCGTGTAACCCCGGCTCTCCGTCACAAGATGGGATGTGTCAAATTGGTCAGCAATCTTTTTCGCGCGTTTCTGGTCACCAGGGCAAAAAATATAACGTGAAATTTCGCTGGGATCACACTTGATATGCCACTCCATAAAAATCCTCCACGTAAAGAATGTTCGCCGTATCAATGAATCAGTACGATTTTGGTCACGGTACATATGATTGTATAATATTGTAGCAGGGTTATTGATCCTCATTCCCAGGTTTCTATGAGCAGCTTATTACTTAAAAGTGAACTTGTTGTCACCCTAGATCAAGATGACCATATCCTGAAAGAGGGTTATATCATCCTTGAAGACAATACCATCATTGAAATGGGTTTTCAAAAAGATTTGGATCGCAGAAGAAGATTCGATGACCTCGTTGAGTTGAGGAACCGTCTGGTGATGCCTGGGTTGATCAATGCTCATACACATACTCCCATGACTCTCTTCCGTGGGCATGTGGAAGGTCATACGCTTTTTACAATGAATGGCTGGTACAACACCATCCGAGTCCTGGAATTAGAGATGGAACCCGAAATGCTTCCGGGAGCAGTGGCAGTCTCCTGCGCTGAGATGATACGGACCGGAACCACGTGTTTCGCGGATCAATATTTTTGGATGGATCAGATTATCCCCGAGGTACGCCGCAGTGGTTTACGCGCGGCGCTGGCTTATGGGATTGTCGAACTGGGCAACGAGGATGCTCGCGAACGAGAATTGGCAGCCGCCACGGAATTTCTTGAGACATTGAAAGATGATGCTCTGCTGGATGGCTGGGTAGGACCTCATGCTTTTTTTGTGGATAACAGCGAAACTGCCATGCAGATTGAATTAGAGTTGGCCACCAAACATAATACTGGTTTTCACACTCACTTTGGCACCGGGGATGAAGAGGAAGTTTATTGCCAGCAGAAATACGGACATTCTGCCATTCAGCAGCTCAAGTTGATGGGCTTCCTCGAACGCCGTATTCTTGCTGCTCATAGCATCACGCTCCAGCCAGCAGATTTTTCCACTGTGGCAGGCAGGCCTTTCACCGTCGTGTTTTGTCCATCTTCAGACATGCGCAATGCTGCCGGTGTTCCGCCATTGGTTGAAATGCTCGCAGCAGGGATCAATGTCGCTCTCGGTACTGATAACGTTACTAACAATAACAGTTACGATATGTTCAAGGAGATGACGCTCACCGGCAAATTAATGGCATTGCTTAAACGCGACCCAGCCGCTATCTCAACTCGTTCCATTTTGGATATGGCAACCCTGGGTGGTGCACGCGCTCTTGGCAAGGAAAAAGAGATTGGTTCGCTGGAGGTCGGCAAGAAAGCTGACCTGATCGCACTTGATTTGGATGAAATTGGCTGGTCACCGCTCGGCGGACAGGATATTTACACTGCACTGGTGTATTCCGTCACGGGACAACATGTGCGCGATGTTATGGTGAATGGGCGTTGGCTCTTCGGTGATAACCATTGGTTGACTGTTGATTTCAATGCTGCACGCCGGGAACTCGAACATCAACACACTGAACTTATGAAGCGCATCAATAAATAAAAGGCATACCTTGTTTGCCAAAGGAGAATAACAATGACCCATCTCGCTCGTGATCCCTGGGTAGACGTGAAGACTTTCCATGGACTCCAAGCCGATCATGTGATTTCAGCATTGCAAAAAGAAATCCGCCGCGGCAATACGGAAAATGCAGCGCTTTTGGCGTATGAAATGATCACCACAAGCGCGGCTCTCGAGGACTATCTCTGGCACCGATTGAAAGTGATTTCCGTGGAGGATATCGGCTTCGGCGAACCCCTGGCACCCGTGATGCTTCAAAGTCTCTACGAAATGTGCAGTGCTTGTGATCGCGGGGTTAGCGAACGAAAGCTCTACGCGATCCATGCAGTACGCTACCTATGTCAATGCAAGAAGGACCGTTCAACGGATGAGATGATCAATTGGATCAACCATTCCAGTAAACTGGGCAACGTCCAGCCTGTGATACCCGATTACGCCCTGGATATGCACACTGCTGAGGGGCAGAAAAAAGGCCGCGGCCGACGTCATTTCTTCGAAGAGGCCTCACGCACCATCCCTGAGGCCTCCGACCGCGACCGCACCTATTTGGATCGCATCATGAAGATGCTGGACTCCGGTGAAATAAAGGATTAATTCTTAACAGAAACTTCATCTGTGCCGATACGCCCTTCCTCACAAACCAGGGCAATGCCACCGCTGAAGAGCGGGCGATCTGCATCTTCAATATTGAACGACAATACTCCATCCACCGATGCCATAATCTGATTGCGCTTCACAGTCATCTGTAGACGATACGGTCGACCAAATTCCCATGGAAACGCTTGTTCGGCCAAGACAGTCTCTCCGTCCAGGCGCTTGATAAGTTTGATCGTATTTTGGTTCGAAAGCAAGAAAGCATAGTATCGTTCAAGTCCCTGGACACGAATGGCGAGCCCAAACGCCTTGACAAGGTGTGGAGTAATGTCGGCTTGCACGCTGTAATCCTCCCATTCGCGCGTTCCCGTAATGACCAATCCCCGCCCTCGGTTCTGGATCACCCGAAAAGTTTCACCAGACTCATTCTCGAAAAAATCGGCCGCGTTGACCCATTGTCGTTGCCACATCCTACCTGATTCAACTGGTCTGCAGAAAGTAACGTTAGGTGAACCATCCCATGTAAGATAATCGAGATGGACACTGCCGGCAGTGGGTTCGTCCGTCGAAATTGAAATTCCAACTTGAGCGATGGGCGCGCCGCCCATTTCAGGTATTTGCCACTCTAATTGGATGATCTCTCCAGCCTGGATATTTTGTCGTGGCCCATACATAACTTCTAACCTATCCATCTCACCATAGCTTTGCAGTTCAAACCCGACGGCTACTGATTGAGCATTTTTCGAATCCGCTATTAGTCTAGCGCGTACAGTCTGGCCGGGATATAGAGTTGGTGAGGCCGATAGGCTATATCCAGGCATTTCAATCGCTTCCCGAGGGATAAAGGTCGAGGTCAATAGAGCAGATGATTCCTTAGATTCGAGGAAATAGTGGATCGTCAAAACTCGCTGACCAGCTTCAGTCGGATGAGGTGTGTTTTTCACCTTCAGATTATTTTGATCGCAAAATCCCTGTACTGAACCCGGCAAAGAAAAGTGGAAACGCGCCCTATTTTTTTCAGGACTCCATTCCTCTCCATGAATAGCATAAGCAGTTTCAAGGATGAAATCCGTTTCGCGAAGAGCATCAGTGATGGCTCGGCCGCCATCCGTTGTTGGAAGATAGAGTCGGTCAGCCACCGGGCCGCGCCAATCAGGGCCACCCTCAAAAGCAGCCAAACCGTTGCGCACACCCAGAATACAGCCAACGTTGCCGGCATTACAGTCAGTGTCCCAGCCGCAGGTGTTGACAATCGTCTGCGCGCGGCCGAAGTCGCCCTGGCTATAGAGCAAGCTGAGGATCACGAGTCCGTGATTTGGAATAATATGGCAGTTGCCACCGTATTTATCATAACCGTAATAGGCGGCGAGTTTTGCGCGGGTGGCATGCCAATCATGAGAGTCTTTGGCATACCAATCTCGAATATCGGCGATCAGGCGATAAATGCTCGAATCGGCAGGAATGAGGGAAATTGCAGTATCAATTAGCTTGTCAATGTCTGATTCGATGAAGGCTTGAGCAATCATCGCAGCGATGACCTGAGCGCCATAAATCGCCTCGCCATCATGACTGACGCTTGCAGCACGGCGAGCCAGGTGGGCCGCTAGAGCAGGATCCGCAGGAGAAATCAAACCCCAACCATCGATGAAGATTTGTGCTCCTATTTGCTCTGCAACCACTTTGCCATTTAGGGCTATCGAGCCAGAACGAGGCGCAGGAATTTTGTCCTTGAGCCGCAAAAAGGCCGTATGTTCTGTAGAATTGCCCAATCCACCCCACCATAAAATAGTCCGATTTTCGATGATGTAATTAAGCCATGTCTGGCCGATTTGAGCGGGGGTTAAGTCGAGCGAGTTGTCGTAATCCGGCAACGCGCGTAAAAAGGTAAAGGTACCAGAGATATCATCATCGGTTACGACCAGTTGGTGATTTCGCAATGGCAGATCATTACGGTCGTTGATGTAATATTTGATCTCGCCCAGGTTCGCCATAATTTGCTCATAGGCCCAACCTTCGATAGGTCTGCCAAGGTAGACGCCGATTATTTTGCCGAGCACACCAGCGTAGACTCGTTCTGCGTAGTCAGGTGGGAATTTCATTTACACAATCCTTTCAGATGTAATGTTTATTGTGGGGCAATCAAGCAATGGAGCGATTGTGCTATAAACTTCAAGGTAAAGAGAGAGATGTTACAGGATAATTGATTCTACCGTCCTATACCAAAAATAAAGCGTGATTTCTTTTTCTATCAAAATTTACAATGTTCAATGAAGGGTCTTGTTACACATCACGTGCAACTTGCGCCCATGTGCCAATAGTTTATTTGGGCAGGGCCCTCGTGCAGTGGATTTCTACATCATACGAATTCGGAATATTTTTCAAAACGTCGGTTTTGATTAATTGACAACCTTCGGATTTCCCCATAAAATGCACACTCTATAAAGGCTATAGAATGAAGAAAATACTTTACTACATGATCATGCTGATAGCGGTACTTGGATTAGCGTTGACTGCCTGTGGCAGTCAGCGGACGGCCGAGGCTCCGCCAGCAACTGCGCCAATTTCCGCCAAGCCAAATGGCATTATTGCGGAAGGAAAACTCAAACCGGCACAGGCTGCGAATCTCTCATTTCAAGCCCGCGGCATGGTCGCAGAGATTAATGTAAAAATCGGCGACCAGGTGAACAAGGGTGATGTGCTTGCGCGTCTGGCGAACGCGAGTGAGGCCGAAGCGCAATTGGCTTCCGCGAATCTTGAACTGGTCAGTGCCCAGCAGGCCTTGAATGAACTACTAGATTCATCGGGCGCTGATCTTGCCCAGGTTGTCATTGATCTGAAGGATGCGCAGGAAGCTTACGAAAAAGCGGATGATTATCTGCAATATCTCCAGGATTCCAAGAAAGTTCCACAAACGGAAACGCGCGTATTCCTGATCCAAACATGGAAAGGATATGAGTATCAGTATAAAACCAAAAATTTCAAAGGTCCGGCTCCAGAGGATTGGATTATTGAGGCAGAAAATGATCTGGCATTGAAAAAAGCCAAATTGGATGAGTTGCAGCAAACCTATGATCGCATGAAAGATGGTGCCGATACCGATCAATTGACCTTGGTGGAAGCGCGCCTGGAAAATGCCAGGGCGCAGGTCGCCGCGGCTGAATCGAATTTGTCCAATTATGTGCTCACTGCGCCCTTCAACGGTGAGGTGGCAGATATTGCTGTAGAAATTGGTGAGCAGGTTGGGGCTGAGTCTCGAGCCGTAAGCATTGTTAATACCTCCTCATGGATTATCGAAACCAGTGACATCACCGAGCTTGAGGTCGTTGATATAGCGGTCGGCCAGAATGTCACTTTTACTGCCGATGCGTTGAGCGATGTCCTTATGAATGGCGTGGTCAGCGAGATCAGCCAATCATCGTTTGTAGAAAACGGCGATGTCATCTACACGGTTCGCATTGCAGCGAATGATGTTGACCCGCGAATCAAATGGGGCATGACCGTCGAGGTAACGTTCGAGCCGCTCGAATAATAGAGGAAGTCTCTGGCAAAATAACGTCGTTGGAAATACGCTTCTATGTGATTCTGTATGATGCGTATTTTCCGTTTTTTTATCCGCCCCCGTAGCTCAATGGACAGAGTAGCAGACTTCGAATCTGTTAGTACCAATTGAGCCGGGAAACAAAATACTGGAAAACCCCTTTAAAAATAGCCTCTTTCAAAAAAACCGGAGGCTGTTTTATTTTAAAATCACATGCTACCTAAGTACACCTATTGCAATTAAAAGAAAGGCGCCCTTGGCAGGATTTGAACCCGCAACCTTCTGATCCGAAGTCAGACGCTCTATCCAGTTGAGCTACAAGGGCTTTCGTCGCCGATTATAGTCGATTTTAAGGAGCTGATATGACCACAAGAGTATGCACAAAATGCGGCATTGAAAAAGTTATCGATGAGTTTCCGCTAAGAAGTCAATTCACGGAAAGAAGACAGTCCTATTGTAAAGACTGCCGGTCAATACCAGGTGCTAACTGGTATGAGAGAAACAAAGACTACCAGAAGGAAAATGTAAGCCGCCATTGAAAGGAATACCGACAGACCGCAAAAGAATAGATCTGGGATTACCTCTCAAATCATCCCTGTATCAATGGCGGGGAGAGTGATCTTTGCATTAAAACACCCCGCCTCATTGCTGAGGCGAGGCCGACTGAGGAGTCGCATGAAGAATCGTTTGCTCTCTTATATTGTACGCGTCCGTGTGAAGTTTTCAATGGGGAATGTCCCCACTGCGACCTTGTGATAGTAGGCCACACCGGACACGAACCGGTAAAACTCCCGTTTCCAGTGGGATGCACAAACCCCTGTGCTGGGTGGCCTATAGTAACTTTGCCTCTAACTAGACCGCAAAAGGCCGCACAAGAACATTGCGAACCAATTACAAGAGAGGAAAACAAAACCGCCGTTCCAAGGCGGTTTTTTCTTGGATGGTTTGAAAGTTGTATTTTCAGATCGAAAAATCGACGGACCTGTGACATCATTCCTTTATTTTCGTTAGACTCATTGAGAAAGCGATTATATCCATGAAACGGATAGAAGAAAAATTCAAACGAATAGTGAAATATTGGTGCATAAGTTACAAGCAGGCAAGCGGACGAGATCGCTTGGCGATAGGTATGTTTCTAATGCTTCTGGCTTATGAGTGGTGGCTGATCTTGGTATTCTAAACAACACCTGGCCAGGTTAACACCGTTAAGTGAAGAGGGAAATTAGGTATTAGGAGGTGTGTTGTCTTAACGCGGAACGTCAGCGCGTTGGTCTTGACTCTTGTCAACTTTGCGGGGACAATACAGTAACCAACAGACTCTTACAAAAGTAAATACTCATTTGTCCTGTAGCTCAATTGGCAGAGTAACAGACTTCCAATCTGGTGGTTGCGCGTTGGATGCGACGTATTGTCAATTAGTGGGACTGTAAAAATCGTAAACTCGTTCTTGGGTTGTGCTTTTCTTGCAATCAGTTTATGACAGGACAGAGCAGGAAATGAAAATGCTTTTGAGATTGTACCAACATATTTCTCTTCTGGCACTGGCGCTTGTATTATCGGCATGTGGAGTCATACAGGCCCCAAAACCTACAATCGACATTCGTGAAATCCAAACTTCCGTGTTTCTCACTATTCAGGCGGAAGTGACACTCAATGCGCCCGCAGTCATCTCAACGCCGGTTATTACGACCGCGTCAACCTCCACAGAGGTCTCTCAAACGGATTATCCCAGCGTTGTCGCCTCACGTTTTCAAGCATTGCAAACAACATTTGTTGAATTTATCGAAATCCATGATCAACTTACCGCGAATCCGAACATGAGCAGGAACATGGAATGGTATTCTCAAGCCGTCGCAAAACTGGTTGAGGTAACAAACGGTGTGGCAGAGATCGCGCGGATGAACAATTATCCACCTGAATATGAGGCATTTCATCAGCATATGCAAACCATGGCTGCCGAAGGAAATGTATTGTTTTCCAATTATATGCTCGTCCTTGACAATCAGGACCTTAATGCTCAGAACCAGGCCACCACAAACTTGAGTAACATGATCACTTCTCTCAACCAGGCATTTGAGGAACTCAATAGATTGATGCCAATATCAACACCCGCCCCAACAATCACTCCTTCTCCCACCAGTTAGAAAACCTGCACATATTTTCACATTCGCTCTTGACGCTACTTTATTTCACTGTGACAATTAGCCGGCTGCCAGACTCGGCAAATCGCACATGGATAGAGAACCGCTCGAACTCATTCGACTCCTACTTGCCCGCCTCGAGCGAATCTCAGTTGATTCGTATTGGGCGCACCAAGCCAGCGGTGTACGAGGGGCATTGATCCGCGCCCTGGCCGAATTTGAATCTCAGCAAACTGGCGACCCCCGAGCATTGGAAAGCCTGTGCAAGACTGGATTTCAAATCCTTGAAAGAGCAGCCCGGGAAAAGTATTAGTCAAGTTTAGGATAATCTGCGTATTCTTTAAGTCTAGCAAAGGGGAGGTTCTAGCCTGCACGCGTCCTTAGTATTCCGCATCCAAAACCGATTTGAATATTAAGGTGGGAAAAAGCGTGCGAACCATTCAATTTAATTACAATTCAGGCACTCATGCGGCGAATATGCTTATAATTGTAACCTGCAACAAGTTTTATCCCTTTCCAATGCCTCCCTACAAATAAAGGGGATTTGGATTTTGTAAGGACCCATCATGCCGGTGGATATCTGGTTATGGAGAATTAAGAAATGGCATCATCTAAATCTATTAGCGAGCAGAAATCCGCATTAAATAAAACTGCCAACGCTGGGCGGGACTCTGACAATGGAGCATTTTTGGTTCCTTCCCTAAGATCCTCAACGACTTATATTTGGATCGCAATTGGGCTTGCCATGGCCGCGGCACTAGCTATTAATTTTACTGCGACATATTCACCATTTTTGGTTGTCGGCGCTGCAATCGGCCTCATTCTAACTATTCTCATCTTTCAAAAACCTGAACTAGGGGCTTATATTCTGATATTTACCGTGTTTACCAACTTCTCAGATTTGTTCACCGAAAAAGGACTGCCCAGCATTAATAAACCGCTGGTTGGGATTGTGTTGTTTAGCATTTTTGCAAACTATATTCTAAGAACAGGAAAGATATCTTCGCGTCCGAGCATCACACGCATCGAATTTGCCCTGTTGGCTTACTGTTTAACTGTTTTCGCATCTTCGCTAGTTGCCATCAATCAGCCGAAGGCCCTCCTTTCAATCCTTGACCTCATGAAAGACATCGCAGTTGGCTTTTGTGTTTACTTCACATTAGATACAAAAGATAAACTGAAAAATGGCGCTAGAGTTTTGTTGTATTCGGTAGCCTTTGTATCTGTTTTAGGGGTTATCCACACATTGGTAAATTCAAATCTCACCTTCTGGGGTCTTGCACGCGATAGCGCCTTTGGTCAGCTTAGCGATAATGGAGACCTTCGCTATGGAGGCCCGATCGCGGAAGCAAACGTTTGGGGCCAGGTGTTGGTTGCAATTGTTCCAATTGCTTTATATCGAATCGTAATGAATCATAACTCGCTGTCGAAGCTTTTAGCTGCAGCGGCTGGCTTATTCATCCTACTTGCGATGCTCTTCACACAAAGCCGCGGTGCATTTCTTGCACTAGTTGTTATTTTGATACTAATTGCCATTGACATGCGTATCAAAAGCACGACACTTTTGGGATTGGCCCTTATTGGGCTGCTTCTGCTTATTATAGTGCCATCGAGGTATACAGAACGATTTAAAAGCTTAACTAGTTTATTGCCATCAAATCAGTCCTCAGGATTATCGCTGGATGAATCTGTGGAAGGTAGACGTGAGAAAATGTTATCTGGTCTGGCAATGTTTCGGGCAAACCCATTCCTTGGGGTTGGTTTTGCTAATTATAGTGACAACTACTGGACCTACGCGGGGGGCCTTGGCTTGGAAGCTTCGGCTCAGAACGTTGGCTCGCAATCGTCGGCTCGCCAACCTCACTCTCTTTACATAGAAATTATGGCAGAAACGGGGATATTTGGAATCGTAAGTTTTCTCGCGTTTCTAGGCTTGATGCTACATGGTTTATATCAAGCGCGACTGAAGAACATTATAGATAAGACAAAGACTGATGCAGACTGGTCTGCATGGATAACATCATTGATCATGTCCATTGTGACTTTTCTGATAGCTGGTTTTTTCCTGCATGGCATTGGTTTCCGATTCATCTGGGTGCTTTGTGGATTTGCTCTGGCAATAATCCACCTTACGCAAAACCAGCCATCCTATTCGCAATCAAACTGAGTCATTAATGACCGCCACGGATCAACAAGCGTCATCGGGTGAGATAGGCCAAAAGGTGGTCCGAAACGCAGGGTGGAATTATTTATCCTTTGGGTTAGGCAAGGCCCTCAATCTTGTCACCATTTCCATCCTTGCACATCTCCTTACGCCAAATCATTTTGGTCTGGTCGCGCTTGCCACGCTTGCAATTGATTATCTGTCAATTTTGAGCGATTTCGGGCTGGGTGCTGCGCTTGTACATCGAAGGGAAAATATTGAGGAAGCCTCCGATATCACGTTTAGCTTCAATCTGTTAATCGGAGTTGGTCTTACATGTATAGTTCTGGTAATCTCCCCGTATGTAGCCACATTTTTCCATGAGCCATCCCTGACACTCATCCTGCGTTGGCTTGGCGGTACGTTTGCTATTAATTCCATTGGCTCTGTTCACAAGGCACTTTTGCAAAGGGATCTAAAATTTGGCAAAAAACTCATTCCTGAAATGGGAAGTACGCTTGTCAAAGGTGGACTTTCCATTGGACTGGCATTAATGGGTTATGGTGTATGGTCGCTAGTGTTTGGTCAGTTGGCAGGCGTGAGTATTTCCGCTTTTCTTTTATGGATGGTAGTGCCCTGGCGTCCTCGCCTTTTAATCCGTAGCAAGATTGCAGGCCAGCTTTTTACATATGGATTCTCGATCATGACGGACCGGGCATTTACGACCATTGCCGACAGTTTTGATTATGTCCTTATTGGGCGATTCTTCAATACAACGGCCCTGGGAATCTACACACTCGCCTATCGCCTACCAGATCTGCTGATTATTAATACCCTGGGAGTTCTTGCCGCCGTCTTTTTTCCCGCCTTCGCATCAGTCCAAAATCAGCGGGATGTACTGCGTAAAAGTTTTCTTTCCAGCATGCGTTATGTACAATTGCTTGTAACACCCTTATGTTTAGGGATGTTTGTGGCGGCAGACCCTATCATTCGGGTCTTTTTCGGTGAACAGTGGCTACAATCCATTGCCATCATGCAAGTATTAAGCATGTACACATTGGTTCTGTCTATTGGCTTTCATGTCGGTGACATCTATAAAGCGATGGGTCGCCCGGATATTCTTCTTAAACTGGCTATCCCTATTCTGATAATTAGACTCACGGCCCTTTGGATCGGTTCACAATATAGCCTTATCGGCATCGCGATTGGGCATCTTGTTGCGGCGATGATTGAAGTCATTTTCCGTGCAATAGTAACGATCAGGGTCCTAAAAGTGAGCCTTCGTGAAATGTTAAATCAATTAACAGCGTTAATAAGCGGAATTACACTATTGGCTTGTTCTGTACCAGTGCTTTATCTTACTCAGGATGCGCTCCCATTGGTGAGATTAATATTTGTGGCAGTTGCCGGAGCAGTCGGCTACATTGGATCAGCTTGGTTCTTGGAGCGCGAGGCAATCCGTAAAGTAATCGGTGTACTAGGCATCCAATCGAAATTCACAGCTGAAACTAGTGAATCATAGTATGGATACGAATCAACCTATCATTTGGATGATAGACAGTCTGGGACCCGGGGGTGCAGAACAATTGATGCCCGCCGTTTTGAAACACCTCATGGATGCGGGGTTTAACATCCGCGTCTGTGCCTTACAGGTTCGCTTAGGCAACCCAATTGCATCTGAACTGCAGCGCATCGGCATCCCGGTCGATTTTGTTCCTGTTCCCAATCTTCGTGATCCCCTTAATATTATTCGTGTTCTGACCTACTTGCGCTTTCACAAGCCTCAGATCGTTCACACACAATTAGAATTTTCGGACGTCCTCGGAACCCTCGGGGCAAAGATTCTCGGTATACCAAGCGTCTCTACGCTGCACACATTGGATAGTTTTGCCGAAAAACGCTCGTCTTCTTCATGGCGCTTACGGATAAGATGGTTCATACTTAGAATGTTCTCTGATCGAATTATCGCCGTTTCTGAGAAGACACGTATTCATCATCTGCAATCAGGTAAACTCGGCCCTGACAAGGTCATCACTTTGTATAATGGTATTGATATATCACGCTTCAAAAATAAAGACCAATATCAGAGAACAAAGATACGACAAGAACTTAACATACCAATCGACAGCCTGATCATCATAACGGTAGCTGTTTTGCGGGAGCCGAAAGGAATACAAAATATGATCAGTGCTTTTCCAGTGATCTTGGAACAGGTTCCAAACGCACATTACTTAATTGTAGGCGATGGACCTTATGCAGAATCTTTACAGGACCTCGTAACTGCACTCGCTATTCAAGACCACGTTACGTTCGCCGGTCATCGCACAGACATCCCAGCTTTGCTTGCTTGTAGCGATCTGTTTGTACTGCCTACACTAAAAGATGCGTTGCCTACAGTCATAATCGAGGCACTTGCTGCCGAGAAACCAATTGTTGCATCCGATATTGGCGGTGTTCCAGAAATTATCGAAAATAAAGTAAATGGCCTGCTTGTCCAGCCGGGCGATCTATCTAGCTTATCCACTGCATGCTTAAGTCTCATAAAAAACTCTGAACAAACAAGGCAAATCATCCTGGCGGGAAGTAATATTGTCCAGCAAAAGTTCAGCATAGATGTCCAAATCGAAAAATTGAGCACACTTTACGAGGAACTTTTAGCGTCCCATGGAAAGCAAAACTAATAAGAAACTCTTGCACATAATGGTTGTGGAGCCCCGCGGATCTGGCGGAATGATTCACTACGCATACCAACTCTGTAACGCTCTGTCGAATGTGGGTGCACGAGTTACCCTTGTAACCGCAAATGACTACGAAATGGAAAGTTTTCCTCATAATTTTAGGGTACAAAAACAGATGAAGTTATGGTCACCTACCGAGTCACCAGAAATCGGAGTTTTGAATGGTGGGCTTCAGACTGCAACGCGAAAATTATATCGGGGCATGCGTCGTGTCACACGCGGTGTTAGGCTGATTATCGAATGGACCCGCTTGACATATTACCTCATCAGAGCCAAACCTGATATTATTCAGTTTGGGAGCATCGAGTTCCCTTTTGAGGCGATTTTCCTTAACATATTAAAGCAAAATGGGTTAATCCTAAGTCAGATATGTCACGAATTTGAATCACGCGAACGTGGCAATAGTCTTCTCATCAGATTCTCAAATCAATTATATCGTTGGGTTTACGACGCTTTTTTCATTGTCTTTTTTCACGGTGAAAATAACAGGCAACGCTTTCTGTCGCTCTTCGACTTGCCCAGGGAAAGGCTGCACATCATTCCACATGGAAATGAGCAATTGTTTCTCTCTGTCCGATCCAAAACTCTTACAGGTACACAAATGAGGGACAGGTACGGCATTGATGTCGATGCGCCCGTAATTCTTTTTTTTGGCAACCTTACTCCCAGCAAAGGTCTGCCTGATCTGCTGAAAGCTTTTTCGCAAGTTTGCGCACAAGAGTCTCGCGCCCGGCTAATAATTGTGGGAAGACCCAGCAAATTCATTGACATGGACCAGATAACACAATTGGCTGATGAGCTTGGCATTGCAAATGCAACAACGATTGACGCTCAATACCTCCCAATGGAAAATGTTGCTCCTTTGATGGATATGGCAACAGTGGTTATATACCCCTATCTAAACAGCACACAAAGTGGCGCGCTTCAGGTCGCGTATACGTTCGGAAAACCAGTGATTGCAACCAATGTCGGAGGCTTGCCCGAAGCAGTGGATGACGGGAAGAGTGGATTTTTAGTTCCTCCATCCTCACCGGATGATTTGTCGCGGGCAATTCTAAAGCTCATCAGAGACCCCAAGCTAGTCAAGGATATGGGAAATTACGCAAAGCATCTTTCAGACACCAAATTTTCCTGGGATGCAATTGCACAGGAAATCCGATTAATCTATGAAAGCGAGGTGATTTCAAGACACCATTAACGTCGCTTTCTTGTATGATTAGCTGTATTTAGAATTAATTCGATCAATTCCAGCCAATTTAGCAACAAAACGGGGAAATGTGTCTTTATAACTAAGGAAAACGCGCCTAATTGAGAAGGGGTTTTTTAGCACGTCAGCATTTCGCATGGGCCCTGGAAGAAGCGTAAACGCAACTTCAAATCCAGCTTTTTGGACTCTGCTTATTAATTCTGCGTTGAAGTCGGCAGGTTGGCCATTCGGATATGCAAAGCTAAGAACACTATTTTTAACTTGATCTTCGATATGTCGTTTACAATTTATCAACTCTTGACTGGCTTCCTCTGGAGAGACACGCGTCAAAATCGGATGGCTTACTGTATGACCAGCCATCTCAATACCATTTTCACTCATTTCCCTGGCATTGGACCATGACATCATTATATTTCTAAAGGTATCGTCTCGAACTCTTACATTCATCATCTCAGGCAATTGCTCTACAATTTTTTGCTTTTCAGATTCGCTTATTTTCTTCAGAATCCCGATCCAATCGTGCATAACTTCAGTGCGCGTTGCCTGATCTACCCAACCTCGTGAGCCAAGATAAGGAAGTTCCACTTTTTCCAATGTAGTATGATGAAAACAATACGCAATTAAGTCCCAATAGAAAGGCTTACCTGTGCCGATAAAATTGGTTGTCAGAAAGATAATTGCAGGGAGATTCCGGGCCTTCAAGATGGGAAAAGCTTTTGTGTAATTATCACGATAGCCATCATCGAATGTGATGATAGCCGCATGAGCAGGTAGTTTTCGTTTTCCTTTAATGAAGGCCACCAGGTCTGCACCGGAGATGACATTGTAGTGTTGGGATACATGGTCCATTTGCAGAGCAAAATCTGAAGGCGTTGCGCTAATGTTGGGGAGAAATGTATCAAATTTCTCGTGAGAAGGATCGTCGATCCTATGATAATTTAATACGGTGAGAAAGTTTGGAGAGATGCTGCGCTTGAAATCGAATATTCCAATTCGATGCATAATTACTAAGCTACGGTCTACCTTCGTGAGACGTCGATCATTTAGATTCGTCATAGTGAAACGCGCGCTAACTTTCAAACATTACTACGACGAACGCGTTCCCAGATATTCGTTTGCTTTCGTGTTACAAACCCATAAAAACCGCGTAATATCGCAAGATTGGATCTAACAAGATAAGCAGGCAAATAAAACAATTTTCCAAGGAATCCAGGGAACTTCAATAGACTCCCCAGGCCAGCCATTGCGTAAAAGAGTAGTTGTATGGACAAAATTATCCATGCATATGGGGCCGATGAATGAAGCAAGGGCAAAGCCATATCTTTTTGCAACAGAACAATGAGCAGATTTGTTCCCAAGGCGCCGATAAAGCCAAATGGTAAAAACGCCCGACAATATTTATGAGATATGATCTGCCAGAGCACCAGTGGACGATTAAAAGGCAATAATCTGTAAGACAGAAAAATCGCCTGGTATTTACCAGTGTTCATTCGAGAACGACGTACCATTTCATCGTGTGTCGTGGCTGAAACATATTCAAAAGACCGCGCTTCCGGTACATAGTACACACGAAAACCGCGTTTGATCAAATCAAGCACAATATAATAATCATCATTAATAATATCATTAGGCGGAGGTAAATACAGTTCACGTCGAATTGCCAGAATTTCGCCTACTGAACTCGTACATGTGCTTAAAGCCGTCTCCTTTTTCTTGATCCAAGATTCGTACTTCCAATAAAATCCCTCTGCTGCACTTAAGTCACTGCCATCTTGAACGATGAGCTTCGCACCCGTTGTAGCACCAATCGATAGATCACTGAACGGGGCGACAAGTTTTTGAATTGTGTCCGCCTCGTACATATTATTCGCGTCCGAAAAGACGATAACATCACCACGCGCTTGTGGAATTGCACGATTGATAGCAGCCATTTTTCCATTGCGTTGGGGAATATAATTCAATTCCACCCCTTGTTCCTGGAATTCTTTAACAATCTCTGGAGTCTGATCTGAAGATCCATCTGCCGCAACAATGATCTGCAGCTTATCACGCGGATAATCTAAACTGAGACAGTTTTCAATCTTTTTCGCAATTACTGTCTCTTCGTTGTAGGCAGTTACAAGTAGAGTGACTGAAGGATCTGAAGTTGGAAATGGCTGCTGTCGATCCTTAAATTTAACAAGCAGTGCTAATAGCACGGGATAGCCGACATAGGTATAGACTACAAGAAAAATGGATAACCAGAATAGGGCAGCTAGCATGATCTCTAGAGACTCTATGATGTCTTGGAAACTGCATCTGCCGCGTCATCGGAACTGCGACTATCTTTCGGAGTAGACCTTAGGCTTGATTCTTTTCGCAACATGAATACAAGAAATCCTAAAATTACAAATGTAACCAAGCCAAACGCCGGCAAAATCCATTGGGGTCGTGCCTCAACTTCTATTGGAGCTGCTATAGGTATCCCGACTTGAGACGTTGGCGTAACAGTCACAGCGACCGGCAATTGAGCGATGATACTCTCCTTGCTTACACCAAGTCGTGTATCTGTCGTTACCACCTGGTCCGTATATAAAACAGCAAAATTACCTGCCAAACGGGCAATTAGATCATCTTTGGTCAATGTGGCACTGGCCATAGGTACACCCTCCGCCGTGTTACCTAGCACGGCTAGGATTACATGATCTGGATTCCATGGCGAAGTTAGGAGTTGTAAATAGCCAACGCTTGTATTTGGCAACAAGCTGTAGTTCACCAACATGGATGGTTGAACGGCCTCATCACTCCCGGACTTGAAAGGTGCAGGCAAGACATCATTGATTTTTGCTATAAACGGCAACGTACTTGCTTGCCCAAAAGCCAGCAGATTATATTTTTTGAGGGTCTCCTCAGAGATATCATCGGCATAGGTCGCATACAAATTGACGAGCGGTACACTTCCTTTCGCACCGATATAATAGGCTACCCGTGCTGCATTGTCCCAAGAGCTAGGATCATTCTGTGCCAGCACAAAAGCCAAATCGCTTAAGTTCCTATTTTCAAGGAACATATATGGAAAATCGCGCAAATTCGCTACGTCGCCTAAATTAAGTTTCTGATCTGAAATTGGTAAGTGGATATTAGATGTATCATTCACCGTGATCCAAGTGCTTAAAAGATCCGTTGAATAACAGTTGTAGTAAGGCACAATATCAGAGATGATCTCAAGTCGATTAATACCTCGACGGAGAATACCAGGAACAAACTTGATCTGTGTCGTGATAGGAGTTTCTTTTGTTAGTTGCAATCCACCCACTGCCTCCCCATTCAAAAGAACCGTTAAACCAGTACTGTTATAGTCAATAAGATCGGAATGGCTTACAACCAGATCAATATATGCACCAGCAGAAGCTGCTTGCTCTGGTGATGCATAGAATGTGTAGGCAAAATAGTTTTCTCCAAATGACCCCAAGGTTTGCGATTCATATCCCAGGTCCTTAAACGTCTGATCTTCCAAATAAACCGTTTCTTCGTTCGACGGATTCACTGTTGCAACCAATGATACATTCGGCTTCTCAACCGCGATGATATCTCCTGTGCTGAATGCTTGACTTGCCTTAATCACAGCTTCTTGTGTATTGCCTCCAACAAACAAGACAATATTTGCTGAACTCCAGGGAGAAACACTGATCTCGATAACTCCATCTGCATTATGTGCTTGATCAACTGCTAAGCCAGTGGGTGAAATCGCAATTGGCAAATTAACAATCTGCAGGATTGGAAATTTTTTGGCCAGACCAACAAAAATTAATTGATTAGAAGCTGCCAATTCCGGAGTCAACTTGCTATTCGTGACAAGGCTGGCGTTTAGTTGGCCATTTGTGATAGATCCAAGACCCGTCAATGCAGTTAGTGCGGCTTGCAGCTCAAAGGCTTCAGGATCATCTGGCACTACAACTAGAGCCGAATTTGGCAAAATTGAATCGGGTTGATAAATTGGACGCGGGAGCAGTGTAAGGTCTGTGATTGGAGTGACTTGGGAATATTGAAGGTTGAATTGGGAATTTTTGCTAATCAGCAATGTAGTATGAACATTATCATATTTGCAATTAACATCGGCATTAAGAAAAAGTCTCAAGCGATAACGACCATCTTTTTCAACCGCATTCAGAGCCGATTCTGGAATTGTAATTTCTTTCTCCAGAGGGCTATCACTGCTAAGAATTATTGTGTCAATTAACTCATCATTAAAATAGACAAGTAACGTTCCGCTGACCCCGGCGTTCAAAGGCACTTCAGACGAACCTCCACTCCAGGCTAGAGCATACTTAAGGAAAAGTGAACTCCCCGGAGCAAGTTTGATATTTGCCGGTAAACTGAAAAATAAATTTGTTGAATCGAATGGACCGGTTAACAATTTTTCTGAATACCCGAGCCGCTGGAATGAGAATGTGTTCTCAAGCTCGGATAGTTGCAGCTGTACAGATCCTATAGTACGGTCACTGGCATGAGCCGGGGTGGTAAAGGTCCCAAAGAACAGAATGCTAAGTAGTAGTAGTAGTAGTAATGGAATAAGTTTCTTCATCTTGAATACCTCTAACTAAAGTGTACGCTTACCAGTAAATAAAAAGAGCATCACATAGAACAACATGAAGTTATGCCTTTTCCATACTCTCATCGAATATGAACGGTGTCGAAAGATAGACCATACCGGGGGACCCAAAAGAAGATGCCTGCTCGACGGCCGATTTTGCCCGTTCCATCAGCGCGTCGCTTGATTCGAATTGGTTGCGCGATACAACTCCAATACGAGGATCCGGTCGGACAATATCTCCAGTTTCATTTAACTGAATTGGTTCCTCCAAATACTTTTGAATTCGCTTAAAGGTGCTTTCAACAGCAGAGCTGGGTGCTGATGGCAACATTACGGATAATTGAGTGCGATCCCATCTTCCCACAATATCGCGGCCCCGCAACTCGCTTTTCAGTGTCTGAGTAACTTTATTTATTACTCTATCAATGGTAGCTTGTGGAAAAAGATTCAACCGCTCTTCAATACCCCTGAGGTTAATGATACCCAACGATAGATTTGTATCTGGGTTTTGAGTGACCTCCTCACGAAGCTTCCGTTCAAAATAAGCACGGTTATAAGCAGAAGAAACAGAATCGATGTTTGAGCGTTCTCGGAGCCTTTCAAATGAAAACTGCAACTGCTCTCTTGAAAATGCTAGGCCCATCCCCAAAATCGCTCCAACGAGCAGAGCAAGACCGGCATTCTTAACGGGTTCAGGTCGAATAGGCTTTGTGGGCAATTCGGGCTGATCAAGGACGCTGAAATTGTAGACGGGATATAATTTATTTATGTAATCAAGGGCCTGACTTCCTATTGCCTGAGCAATAAGAACGACTATTTTAGGATCAGGGCCATCCACAGTGAGTCTGAGAATATTTGTATCTGGTACTACTACTACAACAATCTTGTATTGCGCCAATTCCGCGGCAGTGATTTGTTGAATTTCAGGACTCGTCGCGTATACAGCTGGGCTCGCAAGAAGTTCCTTATACGTATTGATGATCGAGCGTCTATCAAGTG
This sequence comes from Anaerolineales bacterium, assembly GCA_036741855.1. Classification (GTDB taxonomy): domain Bacteria; phylum Chloroflexota; class Anaerolineae; order Anaerolineales; family Villigracilaceae; genus Defluviilinea. Next base: position 3,223 of record DAINRK010000008.1, on the reverse strand, counting down.
TATCCAAGCTGGAAACGATATCCCATGAATTTGAATAAACCGCAGCATTAGGACTTACAACAAAACGCGAAGAAGTTTCATATACTGGCGGAGTGAAGTATGAAATCAACAGCGAAAAATTCATTGCTGCTAGCATAACCAGAACAATAATCCACCATCCGCGTTGAAGTGTACGCAAGTAAATATTAATTTCCATAACAACCTCTCTTGATCAATCTATCTGGGAATTTTTACTGGGAAGAAAATCAGCTCCAGCAAAAATACAAAAGCGTCATAAAACTATGACGTGCTCCACAATCTCTCGTTTTTTGTCTTCCAGGCCTTATTATAAGACTGAATTGTGGAGAGCGCTTGGGCACTCACATTAAAATCCCGCATTACCCGACGGTACGCATTTTCTGCCACTCGATTGGCCAAAAACCTGTCGCGGATCAGGATTCGAATGCCCTTTACTAATTCCAACAAATCCGAGGGCGGAACTAATAAGCATTCCTCTCCATTTTCCAATAAGTCAGGAATACCCCCGACAGAAGTTGCCAGAATTGGCTTTCGTAAAGCTGCCGCCTCTAGTAAAGCAATTGGTGTACCTTCCGATCGCGATGGCATGACAAAAATATTACTCTCTTTTATAAGAGATAAGACCTCTTTCCTGGGCAAATATCCTATAAGGAAGACGTGTTCCGCTAATCCCAACTTTTTAATTTGCGCATCAAGGGTTTCATAAAGCTCGCCTTCCCCGGCGATTAAGCAATATACGCGTTGATCTTCCTTGATAATTATCTCCAATGCACTGATCAAATCCTCATATCCCTTTGCCCACGCTAACCTGCCAGCTGCGACCAATACGATAGCTCCAGATGGTAAATTCAATGAGGAAAGCGTAAATTTTCCATCCTCGAGTTTCTGATTATCATTTATTTCCACTGCATTATGGATTAAATCTATCTGGCCCGAATCAATCCCATGGCAAATTAGCGCATCATAAATGGACCTGGATACAACCACATAACGATCCAGCGCAAAATTTGTATTGAGTTCAAGCATTGTATAAAGGCGACCTTTTAAGCTGGTCTCGCCATGCTCGCTGGCATACCAGCTATTTAACGTAGAAACCAATGCTATTCCCATTATTTTTGCGACAATCGTTCCCCAAAGTTTTGACTGGGGATTTTGGGTATCCAACACTTGAATTCTCTCTCGGCGAATTATTTTCACAAGGTTGAGAATAATTCGAAAACTGAATTTATTTTTGCCCACAATAAAAACGCGCAATCCAGCACGTGCTGCTTCAATAGCAACAGGGCTGTTTTCCAGGGCAGCTAAAGCAATATGTTCACGATCCATCTTTTGCATTAAGCTTAAGACCCGCGTATTCGCACCCCCAAATCGAGTCGAGAGATCAATGATCAATGCGTTGCAGCAACCTTCGTTGATATGCCAAAAAGGATTATTGTTTTCTTTTGAAAGAGGGAGTTTCATCTCAAAGAGCCTAGTGCGCACCACGACTCTCGAATACTGCCATCACAGTACGAAGCAGGATATTAATATCCAGCCAGATGCTAGCTCGTTCTATATATGCAATATCAAGGCGCAGACGGTCATCGAATTCCAGTTGAGCACGGCCAAGGATTTGCCACAAACCTGTAAGCCCCGGCATGACATCTAATCGAGATGTGTGCCAGAGTTTATAAGTCTCAGGGCCAAAGGAAGTAGGCCGGGGACCAACCAGACTCATCTCTCCGCGCAATACATTGAACAGTTGTGGTAATTCATCCAGGCTGGTTTTGCGCAAGAAACGCCCTATGGGAGTAATACGCGGATCATTTGTAATTTTAAAGTCCGGCCATTTCAGTTCATTCAGATGCGCATATGTAGATTTCAATTCCTCCGCGTTGGAAACCATTGTCCGAAATTTATGCATATGGAAACGACGTCCACCTTTTCCGGTGCGAAGCTGCTTGAACAAAACCGGCGCACCGGGAGAGGTAAATCGAATAATCAAAGCAATGATCCCGTTCAAAGGCAACCAGAGAGGAAGAGTAATCAATACCAAGAGCAAGTCCAAGAACCGTTTCGTTAATAAGTAAACTGCGCCCGTGAGAATGCGTTTTTGTGGATCAAATTTCTTGATCCAATCTTCTTCATATGAAGAAATCATTTCTAATACGCTCATAACTTAGAACCTTAATCAATTTGGCTCGAACGCCGGGACCTGCTCATTGTGCACTGCATCTGAATATATCAAGCGCTCCGTAGCCTTTTGCAACAGGTCATCGAATGTGAGAGCCTCCTCTGGGAAAGCCGCAACACCCCAAAGAACGTGAAGGTTAGTCCTTTCTTTTACTGCTTGCGCAATCCTCTTGGCAAGCAAAATAGTATTTTCTAATTCTGTCTCTGGGCATAACACGACAAATCTCCCTCGGTGATCTCTCATCACCAGGTCCGTTTGACGAACACGGTCGTCAATGATCTGGCCCACTCGCGCAGATGTAAAGCGATTCAGCAAGTCATGTTGAATACTTCGCAACATTTCTCGTGTTGTTTTTTGATCCTCGGACTCTGATTCAATAACTACCAGACTGAGTGGACGGTGGTATCGACGACTCCTTCTCAGCTCAATTCCAATCCTCTGATTCTCTTCCTCGATACTGTGAGCCCGATTGGGAAATGCACTCAGGGCAAGGGCATCCATAATTGATTCGGCGTGCCCAATCTGCAACGCCAATTGATGGGCGAACCAAACGCCTGCCTCCAGGAGAGCAAATTCCAATATGATCACCGAAAATTCACCTTCATTGGCTGAAAGGTTTCTGTCAATCATTTGGAGCAAAACCAAATAGATCCCCGCCCACACTAGCAATGGAACAAAGGAAGATACACGCGAAATGGAAGGGAAAAACAAGGTAACGGGAACAGCGATCATTACGCCCAGATAAAAATAGGACGCAAAGTTGATAATGGGTCTACCCGTATAATCAGCCTGCCCGAGGACAAAAATCACTGCCAGGTAAATAGCTGCCCAGAAAAATGCACGTTTCAGATTAGTCATTAATACTCATTTCGATCTTTCATAAAATAGCCATATCCTTTTCAACAAGAATATGACTAATAAACAGTTCTATTTGTGAAATCAACTACTAGACGGCTATTATTAAGATTAGTTACTTTGCATAACCCAGTCATGCGAGAAAGGTTTACAATTCTAATGAATCTGTAAGAAACT
>DAINRK010000007.1:22782-28343 GCA_036741855.1 Anaerolineales bacterium | reverse complement strand
GATGTGTATCAACTACACATTTAGTATATGTATGAATGCGGACAGGATCGTTCCTAATTTAGGGATAGAATATATGTTTCTTTTCCCGCTTTTCCAACTGTTGTAAATTCTGAGAAGATTTATTAGAGGAGTTGAACTGTGAAGGCGACCTTTGCCCTGCTTGCCAACACTGAAGTCCACAATCTAGTGCGTAGGTTGTCCTGGGAGATCCATCGAAAATATCGCACGGGAATTGATGTTTGTCGTCTGCCTCCTCACATTTCCCTGAAGCAGCCCTTTAATATCTTCGATTTGCATCCACTTGAAGAATATATGACTGAGTTGGCGGATAGTATTTCTCCCTTCGAAGTTAATCTGACAAGGCTTGAGTTGATCGAGGCAACTATAAATGGATCGGAAACGGGAATCTTATGGCTGAATGTACAGGAAACGGCCGTGCTTCGTCAACTCCATAATCGTCTCAACCAGGAATTGACCTCACGCTTCGGGGATGTCTCTGCCACGTTTGACGGACCGGACTATCATTTCCACATGACTGCTGCAATTGGCGGACAGCCTGTTGAAACTTATCAAAAGATATATGGTGAATTTGTAGGCCATTGGAAAGACTTGGAATATACAGTTCGGGAATTAGGCATGTTTGTGTATGATGATCGGGAAGAAATGAATGCAGGTTACATAACGTATAAGATTCTGCCTTTCGGTGGAAACCCTGGCTCGTAATTGCTTTCACCCTCTCCACTTGACGCAATCCTCCATCAATAAGATAATCAACCCACTTATGACCAGCAGTATTGAAGACGCAGAAATCCATCAAATTGTGCAACGCGTGGTCAACAACGTCTTGGGATCATCGGAGCGCGCGCCTGTCCAATCAGCTCGGAAGAAAATTGTTGCCATCGGTGCGGATCATGGCGGCTTTGAGTTGAAGGAAACGCTCAAAAACGATTTGAACTCGTTAGGGTTTGAGGTAATGGATGTAGGAACGGTCAGCAAGGAGGCCGTGGATTATCCCGATTTTGCACATGCGGTCGCCCAATCAGTTGGCACAGGCAAAGCCTGGCGCGGAATTATGATCGACGGCGCCGGGATTGGCAGTTGCATTGTTTCGAACAAAGTACCTGGTGTGCGCGCGGGTATGGCCTATGATGTTTCGTCGGCGATCAACAGCCGGGAACACAACGATACAAATGTATTGACTTTAGGAGCAGGGCTGATAGGTGTCAATTTAGCGAAACAGATCGTCAAGACCTGGCTCACAACTGAATTCGGCGGTGACCGCCACGCGAAACGCGTGGATAAGATCAAGGCTGTCGAGAGGCAATATTTGAAATAGCAATACTCCGTTGGTCGAGTGACCCTTCGTGTTCGTCGAAGGGCATATCGAGACCAACGAATATCCATCAAACGAAAGATAACTTGAAAATGTGGTGGTCTCGATACAACACTCGCAAGGAACGCTCGTGTCTACTCGACCACCAGTGAACAGTCGAAACATGAAACCTGACCCGAAACTGGTGGAACAACTCGTAGAGATCATTACCCACGAAGTGCTTGCCGCGATGATGGAGGAGCAGGAACGCGGTACGCAGTCTGACGGGTATCAATGCAAGTTCGATTGCGCGAATCAACTCTGTGTGAAGTTGTGTGTGGATAAAGCGGGTAATGTCGTCAAGGCGGGGGCAGAGCGCCTGACATCCACGCTGGGAGTGATTCCAAGTGATATGAGCCTGGCAAATATGATTGACCATACTTTGCTCAAACCTGATGCCACCCAACAAGAGATCGCCCAGCTTTGCTTTGAAGCGCGTAAACATAACTTTGCTTCAGTATGCGTAAATCCCACCTGGGTGAGTTTGTGTGCTCAGCTCTTGCAGGGATCGCCAGTCAAAGTTTGCACGGTAATTGGATTTCCGCTGGGCGCGACGACTCCGGAAACCAAGGCATTCGAAACCGAGACCGCCATCAAACAGGGCGCAACCGAGATTGACATGGTCATCAACATTGGCGCGTTGAAGGCGCGTGATCTTGAACTGGTCGCAAGAGATATCCGCGGCGTTGTCAATGTAGCACATGCGCGCGGTATTATCGTCAAAGTGATTCTCGAAACTGCGTTATTGACCGATGAAGAAAAAACCATCGCAAGCTTAATCGCGAAGGAAGCGGGCGCGGATTTTGTCAAAACGTCCACCGGCTTTGCAAGCGGAGGCGCAACCGTTCACGATGTCTCGTTGATGCGTAAGGCTGTGGGTCCGCAGATGGGTGTGAAAGCTTCCGGCGGAGTCCGCACGTATGAGGATGCGGAGAGCATGATCAAAGCGGGAGCCACGCGCATCGGAGCGAGCGCGGGCGTGAAGATCATTCAAGGTCCCAGCAATCAGTCACCAGCAAAGAGCGAAGCGGGTTCATCCGCAAAGAATTACTAGGAGCGCGAGATGTTAATCGCAAGAGTCATTGGCACGACAGTCTCCACAATTAAAGACGAAAAATTGCATGGGCGCAAATTGCTGATCCTGCGTCAGACGGATGAGCAAGGCAACGCGTCGGGAAAACCTTATGTCGCGGTGGATACGGTGGATGCAGGCGTTGGCGATCTGGTGTTGACGGCAGCTGGTTCGTCGGCGCGGCAAACAACGATCACGAAAGATTCTCCCGTGGATTCGGTCATCATGTCCATTATCGATTCGCTGGAAGTGGATGGACAGGTTGTGTTTCGCAAGTCATGAAAAGGTAGGCCATGCCTAAAAAGTTTTATACTGAGAAAGATATCGAAGAACTTTTCAAGAACGGAACGAAGTCATTAGAGGTGAATGATGATGTTTCGCTGACGGATCTGGCATATGAAAAAGCGAAACGACTGGGACTGCAATTGTTATTCGATGATGGGGAACTTCCTCCGATTGCGCCAATTCGGCCTTATCTATCGAATGTATCGTCGCACACTTCGACTCCGATTAACGCGAAGCCGAAAGTTGACTCTGTTGTCCCAGCGATGACTCAACCTCGAACAGAGGTCGCGCAACGAATACGCTCCGCAGTGCTGGCGCGCCTGGGCAATCAAGTTGACGCAAAACTTCTGGATTCGATCATTCAGCGCGTGGTGAAAGCGACGGGAGTGGAGTAATGTTATTCGGGCGCGTGCATGGGAACGCGGTTTGCACCATACGATATCCTGGGACAGAGGGTGTCAAATTCCTCGTCGTCCAGCCGTTAAACAAGAAGATGGAGCCGATCGGTATCCTGCAAGTTGCAGCGGACGTAGTGCAGGCGGGGCCCGGCGATCTGTGTGTGATGGTGCGCGCACGTGAAGCCGCGTTAGCAATGAAGGATGAAAAGTTTGTTCCGATCGATTTGGCTCTTGTGGGAATCGTGGATGAGCTGGAAGTGAAACCCGACGGTGAGTTTGACTATACATTGCGAGAAGGGATGAACCGCTTTACGTAATTCTTTCACTACAAAGGTCATTAATGATTTTAGGCAAAGTTGTTGGAACAATTGTTACTACTATCAGCCATCCGCATTACAAGAACCGGAGGCTGCTTGTGATTCAACCCCTACTTGTCGAAGGCGAGACAGCGGATGAGGACTTCATTGCGCTCGATAATACGCAGGCAGGCATTGGAGATACTGTATTAGTGAACCGGGAGGGCAACGGCGCACGGCAGGCACTCAAAAACCCCGATGCTGCTGTTATCTCGGTCATTGTAGGGATTGTAGATTCAGTTCATGTGGAAGTGTAAGATGTGATCAATTGGAATGCTGCAAGGCGAACAGGAAAGACCTCCAAAGAAAGTTCGGAGGTCTTTTGCTTCAAATTTCTAGTTCTTCTTCAAACGTGTATGATACCTGCGCATCTTGTCGCGTGCTCCACAAGTGTTCATGCTGCACCAGCGCCGGCTCTGATTTTTGGATGTATCCAGAAATAGCCAACCGCAGCCCGGGCATTCCTTTACCTGACTTAATTCTGCGGAGACAAGGATTTTCTCGGCAGAAGAAATAATGGGCCAAAGTGGCGCGTCGAATGTTTCATCGGTCTTCCATTCGATTTCATAGTGACTCTCAGCTCTTACAAAATGACCGTTCGCAATTGCTTCCTGATAAAGGCGAGCGAGCGCTGTCAAATCGTCCTCCTGAGGCTTTGATTGACGCGCTATTGCAGAGAACAATCGATAGATAAGTTCTCTGGCCGTCCGCGCGTTCTCGAGCGCCTTTTCAGCCTTCTTAACATTCTGTGTCCCTCTTTGTTTCAGACTTCTGGCTTGTTGCGACGACAGGATCTCAACTTTTCCGGCCCAATCCGCTAAATCTGAATAGATGAGCAGGTAATCATGCTCAGGGTTCCGACGCGAATTGATCGTGTTTGCAAAGTCGAAGCATAAGGCTCCGCCAAGGAGTTCAAGAGTTTCCAGTGTGCGTTTTGACTCAGTCATGTTGTTACCATCATTCACGCCTTGACAGGTAAAAAATTTCCAAGTATTATTTTACCATCAAAATAAGCTTTAGTGGTAAGGAGAATTTCATGGAATCTGAGCGCCTCACTCAACCTGCAGCAGTAGCGGAAGCTACCTCGGCAAATTCACGCATTGCCAATTTCTGGAAGCTTTGGGTTGCAAATGGATTTTCAAACCTTGGTGATGGACTCTACCAAATCATCCTGCCTTTGATTGCAGTGCAATTGACAGACTCGCCAACGCGTGTTGCAGCGCTTAGTGTGATGTTGAGTCTTCCATGGCTTCTTTTTGCGCTTCAGGCTGGGAGCATCGTAGACAGGTTTGATCGCCGCAAAGTCATGCTGTGGGTTACCTGTGGGCGAGCCATTCTTTTGTTCCTGCTCACGCTGGCAGTGATCATGAAATTTATCTCGCTGCCTTTGTTATACGTAATTGCCTTTTTATTGGGGGTAGGCGAAACGCTGGTAGACACTGCGCTCACATCCATCGTACCTTCGATTGTCTCCAAGGATCGCCTGAACTGGGCGAACGCGCAGATCACTGCTGCGCAAACTGTGACAAATACATTTATCGGTCCTCCGCTTGCAGGGTTTCTGGCTGGACTCGGTTTTGCGTTGGCGACAGGTTCAAGCACATTGATGTATTTGTCTGCAGGATTCGCCTTACTTCTCATTCGCGTGAGCTTCACTGCTACTTCTCATCAGGATTCATCAACAAACCAAAATCTTTGGACTCATCTGACAGGCGGCATCCGGTTTCTTTGGAATAACCACCTCATTCGGGACCTAACCCTGTTCACTGCTTCGATGAACATTTTCTGGGCCGGGTGGGGAGCCTTGCTTGTGCTCTATGCAGTCAAGCCCGGCCCAATGGGATTGAATGAATTTGAATACGGTTTTTTGCTGACAGTGATGGCGGTCGGAGGTTTGTTGGGTTCAATGGTCGCGGATTCGCTTCAGAAACGGGTTGGAACACGCAACGCGCTGGCGCTGGATTTTGTAGGGACTATATTGCTCGTCGGTGTGCCTGCACTCACAACGAACGCTTGGGCTGTTGGTGTTTCTGCATTTATCGCGGGCGTGGGGGCCTCGGTTTGGGTGATCCTTGTTT
>DAINRK010000007.1:15647-22772 GCA_036741855.1 Anaerolineales bacterium | reverse complement strand
CCTTGTTTCTTCCATACGACAGCAAGTTGTCCCTGGCGATTTACTTGGAAGAGTCTATAGCGCCAGCCGTTTCATCAGTTGGGGGATTGGTCCGCTTGGTGCAGTGTTGGCGGGATTGGTAGCTGAAATCTGGGGGATTCAAACTATGTTTGCGATTGGCGGATTTGCTAGTATATTTATGTTGCTTCTCTTCTTGAACTTGACCTCATCGCAAACGTTTCATAGATTTGACGATACGAAGGGACAGTAAAAGAAAATACTCTAATTACAGTCCTAGAACACTCGCCGTTAATAGTAACATTAATAGGATTCCCAAGCCGATGGTCGAAATCATCGCGCGTCGGCGTTGTTCCTGATTTGCGCTGGCTGCGGCGGCTTCCCTGGCTGCACGGTAATAAAACCAAATCCCGCCGATAACTAGTACCAATTCCACCATCGCACTGACAATTGGATATTCCCAGAGACCAAATCCCAGCAGCGGAAGATTTCCGACATTGCCAGGCAGGATCGGCAGGTCAGGGCGGTGAACAATCAGGTCAAGGATCCAGTGCGAGAAAACAACACCCGCGATCACATATCCACCTTGCTTTCCCCAACGCCATCCAGCAAATAAGCCCGCGATTGCAGAAATCAATAGAGCGCCAACAAGCGAATGTGTGTAGTATGCCTGGATTAAACTTCCTCCATAAGAATCGGGATTTGCAGGATCTACCGGCGTAATTTTTTCAAGCCCACCTGCGGCGAAGAAAACGAACACCACATCAAGGAAAAAGGTCGCGAGCAAAAGCGACCACAATGGCAACCGAGGGGCTATTTTCTTAACCCCAGCCGCCAAACCAAAATGACCTGCGACCATATTCTTACTCCTTTGATTTATCTTGACTTTAATAAGCTACCAGGCAATACGAGAATCTAACCACCCCGCGATGATGATCAAAGCCAGCATCAATATCAATGTGACCATGGAACCTCCGGTACAATAATATTCATTATAGGCAGCACATGGCCGATGTCAAGAAATATTCGTATCAGGCAGTCTATTATTAGTTAAGGCACTGTGATAAAGGAGATGAGTCATGAAAGAATTTCGAAACCCTCAACATGTTCATCAACCACTTAGCTCTTATTCGCATCAAGTTGAAATTCGTGGAAATGAGCGTATATTGGTACTATCTGGTCAGGTTGGGATGAGAGAAGATGGGACCGTGCCGGAGGACCCAATCGAGCAAATCGATGTTGCTCTCGAGAATATCTTTCACAATCTTCAAGCTGCAAACATGGATGTGAATGATATTATCAAGCTCACCTACTATTTGGTGGGTGAAGTCGATACTGCTAAGAGGCGCGAGTTGGTCGCATCCAAACTTCAGGGACATCAACCCTGTAGCACCTTGTTATATGTCGCTGCGCTGGCAAGTCCCATTTATAAAGTCGAAATTGATGCATTGGCATCTCGACCAGAATAGCGATTTACTACGGCTGAAACAGGAGGCTACATGAAAACAGGGATTGTAGGGAGCGGGTTTGTAGGCTCGACTGCTGCGTATGCTTTGGTCATGCGGGGCGTAGGACGTAGCGTAGTTCTGGTCGATCAAAATCGCGCGCGGGCCGACTCCGAAGCCGATGACATTCTGCACGCCGTGCCATTCGCCCATCCGCTTGAGGTCACGGCTGGGGATTATGCAGATTTGGCCGGGTGCAAGGTTGTAATTGTCTCAGCCGGCGTTGGTCAAAAGCCGGGCGAGACGCGGTTGCAATTGCTGGGGCGAAATGCCGAAGTGTTTAAGCAAGTCATACCGCAAATCCTCCAGCACACTCCGCAAGCGATTTTGTTGATAGCAACCAACCCGGTGGATGTAATGACTCATCTCGCTGCTCGCTACGCTAGTGACGTAGGCGTTGCCTCCGGACGTGTCATCGGCTCAGGAACCACACTAGATACCGCGCGATTGCGAAGTTTGATTGGCCGGAAATTGAACATTGATTCTCAACATATCCATGCATACGTGCTTGGAGAGCATGGTGATTCAGAGGTGATACCCTGGTCGTTGGTCACAGTGGGTGGGATACCTTTGGAAGAATTTTGCACTCGCGGGGAAATATCGATTTGTTCCGAGGACTATGAGGCAATTGATCAAAAGGTTCGGCGGGCTGCTTACCATATCATTGAAGGGAAGGGTGCGACGTATTATGGCATCGGCAGCGCCATTGCTCGAATCGTGGAAGTGATCTTACAGGGTGAGCGCTCCATCCTCACTGTCTGCACCCCGATGGAAGATGTTGCGGGCGCGAAAGATGTCACTATCTCACTGCCGAACCTGGTCGGCGGAGAAGGAATTATCAAGACATTTTTTCCTAATTTGAATAAGTCCGAGACAACGGCATTACGCAGCAGTGCCCAAGTGGTGCGATCAGTGATCGATCAACTTGAGCAGTAGCTAAAACAAAACATACAATAAAAACGAAAGCCGACTTTCAAAGCCGGCTTTCGTTTTTTTATGTACCTTATCCAGTGCTATTACAGTTTACATTAGTGCGGCGAATTCTTCGCGTGTCAGGGTTTCCTGTTGTAACAGAGATAGTGTCACTCGTTCCATTACATCCCGTTTTTCCGTGACAATGCGCTTGGCTTCGTTATAGCATTCGTTTAGGATGTGGTTGATCGCCTCATCCAGGGCTTCAAAGGTTTTCTGTCCGGCGCGTGGGGATGATAAAGCTTCAAAACCTTCGGGTTGATTGAAAACGCGTAAGCCAGTAACACTCATTCCCAGGCGCATGACCATCTCTTCTGCAAGTTGTGTTGCAACTTTTAGGTCACTGGATGCCCCGCTTGTGATATCGTCGCAAAATATTTCTTCTGCAACCCGGCCGCCCATCAATCCAGTAATGCGGGCCAGGATCTGGTTTTTAGACATCAGCAGTCTATCCTGTTCGGGAAGCGACATCGTAAAGCCACCCATCTGTCCTCTTGGAATAATGGTAATCTTATAAACTGGGTCAGAGTGTGGGGTTGCATGCATAACTACCGCGTGACCCGCTTCATGATATGCAATCGTGCGCCGTTCGTCTTCCTTCATCACACGACTCTTCTGTTGTACACTGCCAGTCAGGTTTTTCTCGACGGCTTCCTGAAAATCCTGTATTGTAATGACGTCATGTCCGCCGCGCACTGCAAGAATAGCCGCTTCGTTGACGATGCTGGCCAGGTCCGCTCCAACCAATCCAGGAGTGGATTTGGCGATATCCAACAGGTTCACATTTGGGGCCAGGCGACGATCCTTGACGTGCACTTTCAAAATTTCCAATCGTCCCTTTATGTCGGGGCGAGGAACGTTCACATGGCGGTCAAAGCGACCGGGTCGGGTGAGAGCCGGGTCAAGCACATCCACCCGATTCGTTGCTCCAATCACCACGATCCCCTCACTGGCTGCAAACCCATCCATCTCAACCAGCAACTGATTTAGGGTCTGATCCTGTTCCATCTCACTTCCCCCGCCACTAGCATTCCGTTTTCGTCCTGCAGCATCGATTTCATCAATAAAAATGATACATGGAGCTTTGGCGCGTGCCTTCTTAAACAAGGAACGTACCCGGCTCGCGCCAACGCCAACGAAGATTTCCACAAACTCAGAACCAGAGGTAGTGAAGAAAGGTACGCCTGCTTCACCTGCGATTGCCTTGGCAAGAAGGGTCTTGCCTGTTCCGGGATCTCCAACCAGTAATACCCCTCGAGGCATGCGCGCCCCCATGCGTTCATACTGCGATCCATTTTTCAGGAATGTGACGATATCAACAAGCTCTTCGCGGCTTTCGTCGATGCCGGCCACATCCCTGAAGGTAAGATTGGGAATATCGCCCTCTGTATATTTCTTACGCATGCCCGCCATGGGGCCCCCAGTGAGCCGGAACATGGCAAAGCCCAATAACCCCAGCATAGCCACACTGACAAGGAGATTCATGGTCTTTTCACCAGTCAGTGCGTTTCGCTCCACAATTTCGTAATGCAGTTTGGATAGCTGATTATTGCTCACTCCCAGAAACTGCATTTGCTCCAGGAAAGGTGCTGTTTGATCGCGAAGCGTTTTGCTTTGCTTTCCATCTTTATAATAGATGGTTGTTATGCCGCTGTCTTGTGAATCCTCTACCTTAACCACCTCGCCGGCAGAAATGGCGGCGGCCACCTGGCTCAGTGCAATGGGCTTCTCCGGTGGCTTGGAACGCAAGAGGGCTGCACCAAAGGCGACCAGCCCGATCAGCAGGAGTACCAGGCTCATTCTTCCGTATTTATGTTTTTTGAAGAAATCTAAAATTTGTATTACTGATTGTTTCATTACTACCTCTATGGGTTCGTTGACGTACACTTTTTAAGTTTCCCCATATTACCTCGTTAACAGCCATTTTAAACTTTCAATTTCATTAGACATGCTTAACGAATTCTTAAGAAATCCTAAAACTGAATTTCAAGGCTTTGATACTGCTTAGCATAAGATAAGGACCGTATTCAATATGCTTCAGCGATACTATAATAAGAAAATGCATTTCTACGTAGGTTGCCCCATCTGGTCTTTCAAAGGCTGGGTTGGTAATTTTTACTCTGAAGGTACAAAGCCCTCTGAATTTTTGCGGGAGTATTCGCGGCGCCTTACTACGGTAGAAGGGAATACTACCTTCTACGCTGTCCCTTCACAAGACACTCTTGAAAGTTGGGTTGCCCAGATGCATGAAAGTTTTCGCTTTTGTCCCAAGGTGCCGAAGGCAATTAGCCATGAAGGCAAGTTGATGGACAACATCGAGCGGGCGCGTGAATTCATCAAAGTGATGAGTCAACTCGGTACGCGGCTCGGGCCGATGTTCCTGCAATTGCCGCCTCGTTATTCCCCGAAACTGCTCGCTGACCTTCAGGCATTTCTCGCTGTTTGGCCGCGTGATGTACGTCTTGCTGTAGAGGTCCGCCACATGGATTGGTTCGATTCGCCACATGATGAGGCACTTGATCAATTGCTTACAGATCACAACATGGCACGGGTTACGATAGATACGCGTCCGATACGCGATCTGGACGGGGACAAGATTTTAGCAGGATCCGTATATCAGAGTTTACTGGAGGCGCGGGAGCGCAAACCAAATATCCCCGTTGTTCCGAAGCGAACAGCAGATTTCGTTTTCGTGCGCTATATAGGCCACCCGCAGCTGGAGAGCAATTTTCCACTTTTAGATGAATGGGCTGATTACTTCGGAGCACAGTTGCGCGAAGGCGCGGACGTGTACGCATTCTGTCATTCGCCTGAAAATATGACTGCGCCCTGGATTTGCAAGGAACTTCATCAGCGTGTGGCGAAAGAAATTTCGATCTCGCCGCTGCCCTGGGATGAAATTGAGTCCGATAAGCCTGAACAGCCACAATTGTTTTAGTAACCCACCTTCCGAATATCTGCCACAAAGTACGCTGAGAAAATCCTTCTGTTTTTTCTCTGCGACTCTGAGTCTCTGTGACTGGTGTGCCATATTTATTAGTAATGTTTTTCAATGCCGCCGAAACCAAACATTTTATTCTTCTCAGTCATTTGAATAAAATGTCGTAATCGTTTTTGGAATTCCTGTGGTCGTTTTCTTGCCCCATCAATGAAAGCAATTCGTATTCGTTTGTAAGAGTCTGAAAATTTTTGAAAATTCTTCCAGGCCTCCTTGTTGGCCTTGATAGCTTTGGAAATATCAGGCGGGATTTTGAATTTTTCATTCAATACATCCTTTACTGATTCTGCGACCTCTTTGATCACTTTTTTCTGTGCCACCAACACACGTAATCTCTCGATGTTCGCCTGTGAATATTTGATATTCGGTTTTCTCGGCGAAAATCGCTGGACGGTACTTTCTTCATCCAATTTCTTGACGATGCTATCGATCCAGCCGAAGCATAGAGCTTCCTCTACTGCGTCGTTATAGGCAATTCGTGGTTTGCCCGATTCTTTTTTGTAATAGATAAGCCAGATTTCTTTTTCTGTCTTGTAATGCTTTTTTAGCCATTTGCGCCAGTCTTTAGGGTTGGTTAAGTATAAGGTTTGCGTAATGTCCATAAGAAAAATCCACTGGTTGTGTCTAAAGGATCAGTTTTTCTTTTCGACCCATTGCGCTCTCCACTGGGGAGCTTCAATAGGATCAGGCCAGAATTCAACCTGCTTCCAGATCTTCTCATCTCGGATGGTCGAGAAAGTAATCGCGCGGCCGATTATTTTTCCATCTGTGGCAGTCACATCGGTGACAACCGTATCTCCTTCTGCCACAATATGATTGATCGTAAAATGCCATTTGCCTTCTGCAGGATAGTTTGTATTGATCGCTGCAAAATTATCCCTACCAAGTATGCGTTCTCCAGATTGTGGCCATTCGAGGATATAGTCATCATGCAAAAGTTGAGATGCGGCGTGGAAGTCGTTGGTTTCCATGGTCGCCCAGAAATTTTCCAGGATTTGTTTGTTGTTCATTCTTTCTCCATTATTTCTCGTTTTCTCTTTACTTTCAAAATCGAGATTTTAGTGGAATGATTAAATGGGGTGGGGTCAGTGATCTCTGACCCGATCTTGTTATAGCCGACAAAATCCTCAGGCACTGGGACGAGTTCCTCGAATTTCATATATCCATCTTCACACAATGTTTCGAGTGTTTGCAAATATTCTTTTCCGCCGACATATAAAGCGTTGTTGATCGCAATCAAATATCCGCCACCCTCAATCAACGGCCTTACTTTGTTGATCAGCCGCGCGCTTTCATGAACCTGGTCCACCTTGCCCTTTGAGGTTGTTGAAAAAAATGGCGGGTCAATGATGACACAATCAAATCGTTCATCGGCGCGCTTCAACTGGCTGATGGTCGGGAAGAAGTCTGCGGCGAGAAAATCCTGTTTGTGAATAGGGAATCCATTGAGCGTGTATGATTCTTTAGCGAGATTTAGAAATTTGCGATTGCGATCCAGCTGGACGACGCGACTGGCTCCGCCGGCCAGCGCGGCGACTCCGAGGCTGCCTGTATATGCGAACGCATTCAATACACGCCTGTCTTTCATGTTTTCGATAAGCCATTTCCGCAAGTGACGTGTGTCCAGATAGAGGCTTGTATCCTGGTGCATGG
>DAINRK010000007.1:802-15547 GCA_036741855.1 Anaerolineales bacterium | reverse complement strand
AGCCATTTCCGCAAGTGACGTGTGTCCAGATAGAGGCTTGTATCCTGGTGCATGGTCAAATCAATTGCATACCAGACTCCATGCTCTTTGACTTTTCGATCTGGCGATGCCCCAAATAGAAGTTTGCCGCGTCTTTCATCTTGAGATGTGCTATTGCGAGACTTCATAACTCCTGCGCGTAACCAGCCCGCTAAGAGATTATGAGACCTGAGGAAGATTTCTGCTTCTTTAACAAGTTCTATTCCCGCTGTCGCGTCGGGGTGGTAATTGTGAAAAATAACGGTACCAGCATACAGATCCAGAGAGAGATGCGGATTCCCTTCTGTGAATCCATTGAAAAGGCGAAATGCAACCTCATGCCGCGAATCAAATAGTGACTCGCGTAAATCAATTGCCTTTTGTAACAATCGTGTAACTGTCCCGTCGTGCATAATATCATGACAATCAAAAAAGATATGTAAGACTTGGAATGCTCTGGTGTCCAAGTTGTAAGCGTATATCGAATTAAGAGCGAATGAGAGTTTTACACCTGCATTGTACCCTTAACCTTTTTAGGGTAGACTATCTTATAAGTCGTATTAACGCAGTTATATGAGGTAACTTATGTCCACTACTGAATTATCCCCACAGGGCCCGGAAAACAAGCTTGCAAAATTGGGTGCAGAGCAGGCGAAAAAGGCACGCGCGACTTATACTGCCAGGGCTTCGAGTGATTTTTATGGCGGGATTGGCTGGATGGTTGGGTTGTTCCTTACGCTTTTTGTCTCGGCCCCCGTGATTTGGTTTTTAGTGAACGGTGCCACATCCCGTTCTGCGCGTGAACAGATTCTGTTTTATGGTATCGCAGTGGCATGGTGGTTGAATCCTCTTTCGATGGGAGCACTTGGCTACATTTTTAGTAATATCCGTTCCTGGCGCTTTTGGACGATCCTGGCGTTGTTCGTCTGGGCGTTTGTCAATTTTTTGGTCTCCTCTTCGATTGTCTCTGAGACAGCGCGGATCATGACCCTCAATGGCTTAATCATCACTTTTTACATTTTGCTCGGATTGCTATTCCTCTATATTCAATTGCGCGTCTTCATTTGGGCAGCCGCAGGAAAACCCGCTCGCTTCTTCTTTGGGACCCTCGCCTGGGCCGCGTTCAATGGACTGATTTATTGGGCGATCATAAGTCCCGAAGTGTTAAACATCGTCCTCGTTGTACTCGGTCTCGCATTCCGTGTCATCTTTATCCTATTCATGGCAATCATTCAGTTTGTAGCGATCTTCTGGTTTATGGCGCGGTCGCGTGTTGAGACGATTCGCCCGGGCGACCCAAAATCGTTAACCTTCGACGATTACAAAGGGCAGCCAAATCTCTTGAAAATGGTACGGCAATGGATTTCCCTTCTTTCAGACCGGGGTCAATTCCAGAAAATGGGTGGTCAATTCATTAATGGCTTGCTGCTTTATGGCGAACCTGGCACGGGCAAGACTTTGCTCGCGAAATGTATGGCAGGTGAAGCGGGCATTGCATTCATTTCAATCGAAGGCTCTGGCTTCCGTGCAATGTTCTGGGGTGTGGATGTGCTCAAGATGATTGCATTCATCAGCCGGGCGCGCAAACTGGCGAAAGAGTATGGAGCGTGCATTGCTTATATTGATGAAATTGATGCGGTAGGTATGTCTCGTGGTGGTGTGATGGGCGGTCAGGGGGGTGTAGGTATGGGCATGGGTGGCATGATGGGTGCAGGCACTGGGGCTCTGACCCGCCTGCTTTATGAAATGGATGGCATTGGCGAACTAGGACGCTGGGAGAAACTGCGCGCGCGCTGGTATCAAATCCGCAGAAAACCCGTCCCGCCGCGTGATTGGCATATCCTCTTTATGGGTTCCACTAACCGGCCGGATGTGCTCGACCCGGCGTTGACACGCCCTGGTCGTTTTGACCGCACGGTTGTAGTGAACAAGCCTGACCGTGGCGGTCGTCGCGAGATGGTGAAATACTACCTCAACAAGATCAGAACTGATGAGACGGTTGATATTGAGGCAATCGTCAGTGACACCGCCTGGGCGACACCTGCAAGGATAATGTCTGCCATTACGAAGGATTCTGTCCGCCTTGCATTGTTTGATGATCGTGATCGTGTTTCGCAACACGACATTGAACTGGCATTCCAGGAACAGGCGATGGGACTGGAGAATCCGATCGAGGAAATGCAGGAAGACCAGCGCAGACAGGTGGCTTATCATGAAGCCGGTCATGCGATCGTTCAATATCATCTTCGCCCCGACGAACGAATTGTGCGTGTGAGTATTGTCCGCCGTTCTGATGCACTCGGATATGTCCTTCCTGTATCAAATTACGACATTTATTCCCTCCCTTTGCGGACCTTTGTTGCCGATATCCTGGTTTCGATGGCTGGACATGTGGCAACCAAGTTGTTCCTCGGAGAATATTGGACCGGTGCAACAGGAGATTTCCAGAATGTTCGGGGACGTATCTGGCAGTTGGCACATTATGGTTATTTCGGTCCTCCGTTGGATATACAACAAGGTGCCAACGTCGGTAAAGAAAAAACAGAAGTGGTTGAAAAATTCTGGCGAAAACTCGAGGACCAGACTGAACAGATACTGGCGCAACATGCTGCTGAAGTACATGCAGTTGCCCAGGCATTGCTGGAAAGAAATGATCTGACGGGAAAGCAGTGTATTGAGGTTATCCGTGCGGCTGCTTCCAGCGATCAGCCGGATGATAGCGAATTTCTTTTGAAAGCTCTCGTGGAAGAGACCATCGTGAATGGGAGTAGCTCAAACGGCAAATCTGAAGAGAAGTCTAAGACAAAAACAAAGCGAAAAGCGAATCCGAAACTAGCAGCAAAAACTAACTAGTCTCTAGCTTAAAAGAAAAACTGGCTGGTAAATTCTCCAGCCAGTTTTCTCTTAATATGACAGTTACTAACATCTTAGTTAATCATGATGTTAAAACGGTCATAATAGCCTGTGAAAGAGTAAGATGGTTCTGATCGTTTAACTCAATTCCCATTGATGGGGAGGACGCTATGCAGGAACAGAAATATTTCGGGCTGACCACGAAGCAAATCGGAATCCTGGCTGGTTTAGCAGGAGCCGCCTGTCTGATATTTGGATTAGTAGGTTGGTCTGTATTCCGAAGAGGTTTCTCCCGAGCTCCTGCAGACACTCCAGTTGTGGTATCAACCTCCACGCCATTTGTAATCCCCACGATAACACCTACTGCGATCCCTACACCAGTCCCTTACGAACAATTAATACCAGAGGGTTGGGTCCAGCATCGCACTGCACTTGTTGAGCTCTGGCTGCCATCTGCATTCGAGAATTCGGGTCAAGGCATCTCTGGAATTTCCGGGAATTCAGTCTTGCTGGAAATGGCATTGACGGGCAAGGCCTCAAGCACATCCGCAAACAAAATATTTGTGTCCGTTTCCTTCGAGCCATTGAGTGCAGATTCTTTAGAGGCTTTTCTTGAATCCAGGTTGTCGAATATCCCTGTGGAAGTCAATTTGACCGAACGGCGGAAAGTCCTGATAAATTCAACAGAAGCATATCGTTTGATGTTTGAAAGTAACAACAATAATATTCTCACAAACGATTTGTTATTCGTGATCTTGGATGGCACTACGTTATGGTATGTGAGGTATTCCGCTCAGATCAACGATTTTTATGAAATGCTGCCGGCCTTTGAGCAAAGCATAAAGACATTTCGGATTGTGCGGTAATTCTGTATAGAGTCAGCGCCGCTGTGTCTATACATTTAATCAAAATAAATATTCAAATCGGAACAGTCGAATCGGTTGCCGCAGTTGGGACAGATCACTTTGCAGTTCTTCTCATACATTTCGTGACCGCATCGGTCGCAGATGTAGACGTGATTTTTCCTCGTTTGTTTTTCATTCCATTGAACTGGCTTGAGGAGTGAATTATTGAAATGAGAAATTCGCTCCGGACCGAGCTTTTCAATTTCTTTGAGGACTGCTGCCGCATCCTTTTGCAATTGGCCAATGTTAATACCCCTGCAAAATTCTGGCCAGTCTCTCAACCATTTCTGACTTCGTCCATAGACTTTTATTACGCCGTTGTAATTCCTGCGCGTAGCGTGCAAATACACCACCGCGATTTGTAATATCCCGCGGTAGAGTTCGCGGACTTTTCCCTGCTCCTCCAGCCATGCAATCTCCAGCGCCTCGTGTGCCTCAAAGTATTTGCCTTTGTTGAACAAACGGAGTCCCTCTGCGGCTTGTGGATGCATAGGAGAGTTGCACAGGTGATCTGTTAATTCAGTCATAGCGAGGGTATTATTACCGCCTGTCTCATGCTAAACTCTTGAAGTGAATTGAATTCCAAATTTCCAGCCATATATTTGTACTGGACGTGCAGGCGGCACTTCGGAATTATAGTCGCAATGGTAAAATTCCATTGGAGATATGCGTTCCTTTTTTGAAAATAAACGTTGGATACTTGTCATCTCAGTCCTCGCGTTGGGAGCTTTAACGGTCCTGGCTGTTGGGTTGAGTGACGTACCGTTTCGCGGCGCGCAGAGTTTTAGTCAGGGTAGTGAGAGGGGCAATCTGAGAATTGCATCCCAAAACTTCATTGATTCGATTGTGGATATACCATTTTGGCAGACGCTAAGTATATGGCTGTTGATCCTGATCATGATCATATTGATCAGCGCATTGTTGTCGCCTGAATTACGGAAACGGTTGATCCTGATTATCATTCGCGTTGGCGTCACCTATTGGGCACTTTACATCATCTTCTCGCGATACCGTGATATGTTGCTTCAAATGGGGTTAACCCCTGCGGCTGCGGGTAATGCTCCGTCTTTCTCGGGCGGCTCACCTCCCCCAAAATTCATTCCACCACAGGCCATTTCACTTACGTCTTATCTGGTTAGTTTCGGCATCGCGATTTTGTTGGTTCTCCTTGGATGGAAATTGTTCAGGCTATGGAAGGAATACACAGAGACGAATGCAAGTCTGCCTTTGCATAAGATCGCGGGGATTGCGCGGTCATCTTTGCAGGATCTTTCCTCCGGGCGGGATTCCACGGATGTAATCATGAATTGTTATTTTCGGATGAGCGATGTAGTGGAAAGTAAACGCAATTTGAGCCGCAATAAGTCCATGACACCGGCAGAGTTCGCATCACGTCTTGAACAGGCGGGTTTGCCATCAGATGCTGTTCACAGGCTTACGCGTTTATTCGAACGGGTACGCTATGGTGGACATCGATCAGCGACTCCGGAAGTAAATGAAGCGGTTGCATGTCTGACGACTATATTGCAGTATTGTGGGGAGGCTGTGTGACTCGCCGCTGGCTTCTGGTGATCGGCGTGGTTGTGATCGCTGCTCTGCTGGCCTTTCCATTACGTGGGCTTGTGCACCAATTAATTGTCGTCCCGTTGGCATATTTACTTTGGTTGTTGGGTTTGCTCTACCTCGCTTTACCCCAGGCGGTATGGTGGGTGGCAGTTACCCTTCTAGTCTTGGTCCTGCTAGGCAAAAGCCTTCTTATAGAAATAAAACCGCCAAAGCGGCCCGTGCCCATCTCTACGATTAATCGCGGAAAAGTGGAAAGCCTCGCAGTGGCTATGCAAAAATCTGAACGCGGGATTTATTTCAAATGGCTTGTTGCGAATCGCTTGGGTAAACTTGCCCATCAGATTCTCGTCCTCCGTGAACATGGAAAAGAACGTTCGGTGTTCGCTCCGCTTATCGGCGAAGGCTGGGAGCCGGAAACCGGATTGCGGCAGTATCTTGAGAAAGGTTTGCATGGCTCCTTTGCGGACTTTCCGAACACAGGAATAAGATATTTTTCTCGGCCCCGGAAAACATCTCTGGATTACAACATCACCGAGGTGATTGAATTCCTTGAGTCCCAAGTTGAATCCAAAGGCAAATCATCCAGTCAGGGACTTATAGAGAACTAATTTCATATCTTGGCATCGCCGTGATACTTTGTTTCATGGGAGCAGATTG
This sequence comes from Anaerolineales bacterium, assembly GCA_036741855.1. GTDB lineage: Bacteria > Chloroflexota > Anaerolineae > Anaerolineales > Villigracilaceae > Defluviilinea. The sequence continues at coordinate 9,548 of DAINRK010000007.1, read as the reverse complement.
TGACTGATATATCCAATGTTTCGACAACAACCAGACAAGTGATTGCAGAGGTCGAGCGGGCGGTCGTAGGCAAACGCGCTTTGCTAGAGATGATGATGGCTTCCGTGCTGGCTGGAGGACACATCCTGCTTGAGGATTTTCCCGGGCTTGGCAAGACGTTGATTGCGCGCAGTTTTGCCAGGGCTCTCGGACTTGAATTCAAACGCATTCAATTCACGCCTGATCTTTTGCCCGGGGATATCACGGGCGGCTACATCTTCAATCGCGTGAAAAACAAATTTGAACTTCGCAAAGGTCCGCTATTTGCAAACATTGTCCTTGCGGATGAGATTAATCGCGCGTCTCCAAAGACTCAATCTGCATTATTGGAGGCCATGCAGGAGGGGCAGGTGACGATTGAAGGTGAATCACTTCCTTTGCCAGAGCCTTTTCTTGTACTTGCCACGCAAAACCCCATTGAGTATGAAGGCACGTTTCCCTTGCCTGAAGCGCAATTGGATCGCTTCATGTTGAAACTGACAGTTGGCTATCCAAATCTTGATGAGGAGAAATTGATTCTACGTCGTCGCCATGAACGCAAGCAAGAGGAGGTCGGACTACGCGAGATCACGAAAGCGAAGCAACTGCTTGAGTTGCGGGAGGCTGTGGAAAACGTCCATGTGGATGCTGATCTTGAGAATTACATCGCGTCCCTTGTGCATGCTACACGCGTAGATCGTCGTGTTGCAGTGGGGGCAAGCCCACGCGGTTCACTCGCTTTCCTCAAGATCGCACGCGCAAATGCCGCGCTTGATGGACGTGACTTCATCATCCCTGATGACATCAAGCGTTATGCAACGCCAGTTCTTGGTCATCGTGTGATTCTCCAGCCTGAATACTGGATGGCAAAATCGGTCACTGAGGAGGTCATTCGCGATACGGTAGCGAGGACGCCTGTGCCGGTGATCAAATAACAATCGCGCTGAGCGGAAGTCTGGGCATTCTTCACAAAGACTGTAGACGAAGCCCGCAAAGATAAAATGTCTCGTTCACTTCTTCTGGGATTTATCACCTATGGTCTTCTCCTTGCCGGCGTTGCAGCAAGAAGCGGGGAGTTAATCGCGCTGGCATTGCCATTTGTTGTCTATTTGCTAGTAGGATATTTATTTACGCCAGATGAGATCAAACTGGAGGCTACGCGGCATCTGAGTGCAGAACGCATATCGCCACATACAAACGTCATTGTGACGGTGACGGTGACCAATCATGGATCTGATCTCGAAGAAGTCCTGCTTGAAGATATTGTGCCGGCGGAGTTAACGATTCGCCCTTCGTTAAACTCAAGCCCTGTTTCGAGTTCTTCGTCTACGCTCCGGCCGAACCGACATCTGGTGAGGCTTGCAAAAAATGATTCCTACACTTTTACATATACCGTTTCAGGTCCGAGGGGCGGATATAGTTTCGACTATGTGCGGGCGAATTTCAACGATCATTTAAGGGTGACCGGCCGTGAGGTCCAGGTTGAGGCGAGGGGACAATTGTTCGTCTTCCCGCCTGTAATCCGTCTCCAACACGTGACGATTCGACCGCGCCGGACGCGCGTCTATGCCGGGACGATCCCCGCGCGCGCAGGCGGCTCAGGAACGGAGTTCTTCGGTGTGCGCGAGTATCAACAGGGTGATTCGCCCCGCATCATCAATTGGCGACTCAGCGCGCATGAAGAAGATATGTTGTATGCGAATGAGTTCCAACAGGAGCGCGTTGCAGACGTGGGTATCGTGCTGGATGGTCGTTTGAGAACCAATGAGTTTGCGCACGGCCATTCCTTGTTTGAATATTCGGTGCAAGCCGCCGCAGCATTGGCAGATGCATTGTTGACCCAGGGAAATCGAGTAGGCATGCTTGTGTATGCCTCGTTCTTACGATGGACATTGCCTGGCTATGGAAAAGTACAACGCGAAAGAATATTACATTCGCTGGCGCATGCCAGACCGGGCGGAAGTGATATCTTTGCCGACCTTGAGCATTTACCGACGCGTTTGTTCCCGCCTGAGTCTCAAATCATCATGATATCGCCTTTGCATGAAGATGATTTTTCACCGCTGGTGCAGTTGCGCGCGCAGGGATATCAGATTCTGGTTGTCAGCCCGAACCCGGTGAAGTTCGAACTTTCTTACTTGCCACGGACTAGGACCGTAGAGCTGGCAGGGCGTGTGACCCATATGGAGCGCGCCTTGTTATTGCAGAAGGTGCAACGCGCCAGCATCCAGGTGCTGGATTGGGATGTGACAGAGCCATTTGATCTGGTTGTAAAGCGCATGTTGAGTCGTCCGCCTGCATGGTTGCGCGCCGTGGGTAGATAATTTCTAAACACAAAAGGCACGAAGTACACTAAGGATTCAAGAACACGCTCGATGGTCGAGAAGCCCGTGCTCGTCGGACGTACCGAGTCCACATGTTGTGTGGAACGTAGTGCATAATTTGTAATAGGTAATTGGATGAGGTTGAGTTTGACTCTTGTTGCATTTATTCTAAGCGTGATGTTGGAAACAGGTTCTCTCGCGTATGGATATTCGCAGATGGGATTATCTGAACCTGCGCGGCGGTTTGTGCTGTTGGGAATCATATGGCTCCTAGCGCATTGGCGCAAGTATTATTGGTTCTCCTCCGTGGCGTTGTTCGTTGTACTTATCGCCGCAGCGTTTGGCATATGGGTTGAATTTCCTACGATATGGATGCTGCTTGGCGCGCTCGGTGGTCTGCTTGGCTGGGACCTCTCTGATTTTGCGCGGAGGCTTAGTTATGCTGCACCAACAGATGATATTATCGGCATGGAGCGGCGTCATTTGGCGCGCGTGGGAATTGTCGCAGTACTAGGGTTTGGATTGGCGTTATTGAGCTTATATGTCCATATCAGGAGGCTCGCGTTTGAGGTGGCCGTGGGATTAGTCCTGCTAGCCGCGCTGGGATTGACGCGCTTGGTGATGGGGTTGAGGAGGTACTGAGTCGGGTAGTAATCGTGTTCATATTATCTGCTCTCTTTTTCTTCGGTGCTCATTCAGAAATGCAGTAAAGAAAGAGAGCCCCGCGCCGGCCAAAATTCCTGCAACAATCATGATCAAGGTGAGAATAACTGTCCTTGATTGTTCATCTGTGTTGATGGGGTCCAGCAATGTGATAATGCCTGCAAATAATATACCCTGTAAAAATCCAAAAAAACCACCTGCGAGCGTAGCCTCGATCAAACGGCTTGCGGAATGTTTGCTCTTTGATCCCCAAGCACAAAGATTTCCCACACGCAACGCAATCAGCCATGCCATGGGTGTGACGCAAACGACTCCGGGGTAGCCCGCGAATGTCACAAGGAGAACCATCGCCAACCAAGGCACAAACTGGCGTAGGGGAATCTCAAAGATGATGCGCCGGTCAAGTCTACTGGGCGACGGGGGCGGAATTGACATCCGTTACATCCTTAACATGTTACAGATACTTTTCCATACGAATATCCTGCCACATTTTGCCTTGCCAGTAGGTAAAGTCTTCAATGCGCGCAATCTCTCTATAACCTGACTTTTGATACAGCTTAATGGCTTGGGTATTAAATTCGAATACGCCCAATTCAATGCGTTTCAAGCCCCGTAATTTGATCTGTTTCTCTAAATACCTTAGCGCATGATAGCCAATTCCCTTGCCACGACCCGATTCTTCGCCGATGGTGATTCCGATCCACGCCGTGCCTTTTACTTTTTTGTAGACATAAGGAGGATCCACCTGGTAGTTCATTTCACCGACCAACTCTCCCTGCGCATAAATCAAATAAATGGCACTGTGTTTGATCCGCTCCAGGAGATCGTTTACAGAAACCGGTTTTCGACTCAGCAAGTCTTCCTCGCTTGAATTAGGCCGTATCAGGGGGATCAATATGGGGTCATTTTCCCATTTGCTGAAGGGTGCCGCGATCTCAGATGTTGGTGTCAGCAGTTTTTTAAAATCGATGTCCAAGAGAACTTTCATATCAGATCGTTTTTATCCAATTCTCTGTTTCTCCTGGATGTTTGAGTCGAATCAGTTTCAAGTGTTGGTGTTCTGGCAAAACTAATAAACCTGGAGTTTCGCGTTTTCTTCTCCAATACGTTTTAACCAACCACCTGAACAAGGATTCATCAGACCAAATTTTAAGATGCGGCCAGAGTCTTTCGCGATTGCCGTTCCAAAGCTCTTCCTGAGTCCACCAGCGATTACACGTGCGGCGCGTGAGTTGCCAGAAGATCCTCCAAAAGGAATAATCCAGCCAAATGACGGCTTCCGCTTTGGGCCAAAGGAGGTCGCGCACGACATGATAATTCCCTGCGACGATCCATCTTTCTGATTTTGTTGCCTGTTGAACGCGCTCCCGAAAATCTTCAAGTGATGCTTCCTTCCAGTCTGGTTCCCAATGCAAGGCATCGAGGTCAATGAAGTCCAATTCGAGGCGTTTAGCGATACGTTTGGCAAGCGTAGATTTGCCTGAACTGGTCGTGCCAATCACGACGATGCGTCTGTAGGGCAATGATGACATACTATTTGTTATTGCGAGCGAAGCCATCTTCTTGAAAAGGTAGAGATTGCTTCGTCGTCTTGGTTTCGATACGGCGGACGAGCACCGCTCACTCAACCATCGGCTCCTCGCAATGACATTTTTCCTACCTCACATAAATGGGATTACTGAAGATCCAGCCGCGTTTTCTGCCAAGATAATTACGATAGGCTTCTATCCGATAAACCCCAGGCTCAGTTGCGATATGGGTGTATGCATAAGACTCTTTCCATGTTCCAATGATTCGTCCGTCCTTGATCAGATAGATATCAGCAGCTTTTGGCAGGCGCGCCTGTAATGTCACGCCGCCCTTTACTGAAATTTCCTCGCCCATGATCGCGGTTTGCTCGCGTCCCTTTGCGTTGAAACGGAATCCGCGCGTAGATGCAGGCAGATCATATGCCACAAAACAGCGTCCCGCTGCCAATGCATCATAGATCATCTTTTTATCCGTCGGAACATCTCCGGTCAACGGTTGTGGAATAAAGATGTGCGTGTTGACTGTTCGAAAATGAAAGTCATAAGGAAAGATGACGCGATGAAATGGTCCCATGCTCATATGCATGGCATGTGCATCCGAGCCGCCGATGGCAACGACACGCCGTCCGCCGGAAAGCAGTTCATCCCAGCGGTTTATTGTTTCAAGGATGGGGCGATGCCCAATAAATTGAGGAAAGTAGGCATAAAAGGCTCCGTGCAATTTGGTGGGGATAACAGTCTTGAGCTCACTCAGCCCGTTCCACAACTCGATACCCGTAAATCCCTCTACGTCCCAGGCTTCCCATGAAATGTCGTCCTCTTTGAATGAAGAAGCTTCAGGATCTTTTGGATGAGCGATGAAACAAATCCCGCCCGCATCGCGTACCCCATTGATAAGTGCTTGGGGATTATCGGCTAAAGATGCCAGGTCACGATTCGCGTTGAAAACCAGTAAGTGGTTCTTTTGCGGGTCACGGTCCTGGTCGTGGACCTCCTGTCCGACCAGGAGCAGGACCGGGTTTGTTTTGAGCGGAGATGAAGGACCAAGCCTGTAGTACCCCTCCACTCCCTGGACCAACACATTATGGTCAGTCACAATGACCGCATCCAAACCGGCTTTTATGGCAGCATGGGCAATATCCTTATGAGTCCCGGAGCCGTCGGAATAACGGGTATGCATATGCAAATTAACCACAATTTCGTGCATGATTAGGAACCAGCCGCTGAGTATGCAGAGAAATTGAGAAAAAACTCATTGGGTTCTTTGTACTTGGTGACTAAAGATAAGTTAAGGAGTATTCTTTGCAAGTGACCTCAAGTTGACGGTTTTTCTCCCTAGCAGGTATAATGTCACCGCTTAAAAGGAGGCATGTTCTAAATGATTTTCTATCTTAATATCGGGCTGATTATAATCTCGGTCCTTCTCATCCTAAGTGTGATCCTGCAAAGTAAAGGAGCGGGACTGGGTGGCTTGACCGGGGCGGACGCGGGAAGTGTGTTCACTGCACGTCGTGGGGTCGAGCGGACTCTGTTCTGGATTACGATTGTATTGAGCGTTGTTTTCTTTGCGCTGGTTATTACACTTCTAATCATCGCCCCCTGACCTGGTGAATTTATTCTGAAAGGCCGTTCTTTCCGCGCGGCAAAGTCCGCGGGGGTGGATGAGCCTTTCTTTTTTTGTCGTATATGAGACAATTACGCTGGCAGATACTGGTCGTTATCGTTACGCTGGGTATCGTAGCAGTTTTGCTATTAAGTCAGCAAGCGCCCTCAGGTGGACTTCCCATCCTACCGCAGCCGGAGCAGGGAGGAGTCTATACGGAAGGGTTAGTTGGTTCGCTTGGGCGGCTCAACCCCTTATTGGACTGGAACAACACCGCAGATCGTGATGTAGATCGCCTGATTTTCAGCGGTCTGCTCCGTTTTGATGAGCATGGCCTGCCGCAAAAGGATCTTGCTGAGGGGTGGGGGGTCATGCCAGATGGAACTGTCTATAACTTTACTATTCGACCCAATGCGGTCTGGCATGATGGGGAGCCAGTTACCAGTGATGATGTCATTTTCACCATCGATATGATAAAGAGTGATGGTTCTCTTTATCCTTCAGATATCAAAGAGTTGTGGAGCAAGATCGAAGTCACGCGGCTCGACGATAAGAATCTCAAATTCACATTGCAAGAACCGTTTGTGCCATTTATAGACTATCTGACATTTGGTATTCTGCCAAAGCATTTGCTCAATTCAATTCCACCTGACCAGATGACAAACGCAGACTTTAACATCAAACCCGTAGGTACAGGTCCATATAAGTTTGATCATCTGATCATCGAAAATGGCGAGATCACCGGAGTTGTCTTAACAATTTCCACGAATTATTATGACACAGAGCCATTCATTGAGCAGGTGGTATTTCGTTATTATCCAACTTCTGCCGCGGCAATGGAGGCTTATCAACAAGGTGATGTGCTCTCGGTGAGTCAGATTACTAATGATATCTTGAGTGAATCGTTGGAGGAACCAAACCTTTCAGTTTATACCAGCCGCCTGCCTCAAATCAGTATGGTCCTGTTAAACTTGAACAATCCTGAAGTGGCCTTTCTCCAGGATGCCAAAGTTCGCCGCGCGCTCATGTTGGCTTTGAATCGTTCATACATTGTCAACTCCTTTTTACAGGGACAAGCCATCGTTACGGACAGCCCTATCCTGCCAGGCTCCTGGGCATATTATGATGGAACAGAACATTTTGATTACAATCCTGATGAAGCAATCAGCCTTCTTAAAAGTGAGGGTTACGTCATCCCTGCAGGTGGAGGCGATGTGCGGACAAAGGATGGCACGCCGCTGGTCTTCAGTATGTTGCACCCAGATGATGCCGTTCATGCTCAGATTGCTCAAACGATTCAACAGGTGTGGGCTGCGATCGGTGTCCGTGTGGATTTGCAATCTGTATCCTACGATAAACTTGTCTTGGATTCACTCGCTTCTCGTTCCTATCAAGCTGCACTTGTAGACCTGAACCTTTCGCGCACTCCCGACCCGGATCCCTATCCGTTCTGGCACCAGGCTGAAGCTGTCGGCGGACAAAATTACACACAATGGGATAACCGTGCTGCAAGTGAATACCTGGAACAGGCACGCGTCACCACAGACTACACCTTGCGCACGCGACTTTACCGTAATTTTCAGGTGGTATTTGCAAAGGAATTACCAGCCCTACCGCTCTTTGCGCCCGTCTATTCCTACGGAGTGGATGCGCAGGTGCAGGGAGTGCAAATCCCGTTGTTATATGACCCTAGTGATCGCCTTGCTACATTTGCACAATGGTATTTACTTACCCGCCGTGCCCTTGAACAAGAGACGCCTACCACTGTACCCTAAGGAGGAAGAATAATGAATGATGCAAGACAAAACGCCCTTGAATACGCTCGCCAGAATAATGAGCGATTCATAGAAGAGCTAAAAGAATTTCTCGCCATCCCGTCTATCTCTACCAACCCGGAAAATAAAGGCGATGTTCAGCGCGCCGCTGAATGGGCCGCGGGGCAATTACGTTCACTCGGCACGGATAATGTCCAGGTGATGCCAACGGGAGGACATCCCGTTGTTTACGGTGAGCAGCTCAAAGCGGGGAAAAATGCGCCGACAGTTTTAATCTATGGTCATTATGATGTCCAGCCCGTCGATCCACTCGATTTATGGACAACTGATCCATTCAAAGGCGAAGTGCGTGGTGACAATTTATACGCGCGCGGCTCCTCAGACATGAAGGGACAAGTTATTGCTTCTTTCAAGGCAGTCGAGTCTCTAGTGCGGACGAGTGGATTGCCTGTCAATGTGAAGTGGTTGATCGAGGGGGAGGAGGAGATCGGCTCACTGAATCTTGGTGAATTTATCAAAAAGAATAAGAATCTGCTCAAGGCCGATTTTTGTATTAACCCTGACGCAGGGTTGATCAATAAAGATTCTCCCACTATCACTTATGGGTTACGTGGCCTCGCCTATTTTGAAATCCGCGTTTTTGGTCCTGATCGCGATCTTCATTCTGGCCTATTTGGCGGCACGGTACACAATCCTGCACAGGCACTGGCAGAACTCATTTCAGGTATGCACGATAAAAAGGGACGCATCACTCTGCCGGGTTTTTATGATAATGTACGAAAATCAAGTAAGGCCGAACGTGCGGAAATCGCTCGCCTGCCAACCACAGCAAAG
>DAINRK010000007.1:0-792 GCA_036741855.1 Anaerolineales bacterium | reverse complement strand
TTCCTGCCTTATGGGGCGAGCCTGATTACACCCCTGAAGAACGCGTCAGCATCCGCCCAACCCTGGAAGTCAATGGTCTGCTTTCTGGCTTTACTGGAGAAGGTTCCAAGACGGTACTTCCGGCCTGGGCAATGGCAAAGATCTCCTGTCGATTAGTGCCAGACCAGGAACCCGAAGAGATTCACAAAACAATGGTCAAATATATGAAGAAACACGCACCCAAGACCATTCGCTGGGAAGTCAAGAACCTTCACAATTCCGGTACAGCCATCACGGAACGTGATAGTATTGGAGTGCAGGCCATGTCGAAAGGACTTGAACAGTCATGGGGAAAGCGTCCATTGTTTAAGCGGGAGGGTGGCTCGATCGGTGTCGTTGTTCAACTCCAAAAATATGCCGGTGTAGAGTCGGTCCTAACAGGCTTTGGTCTGCCTGAGGATAATGCACATTCACCTAACGAAAAGCTACACCTGCCGACGTGGCGCAAAGGCATTGATGCTTTTATCCACTTCTTCTACAATATCGGAGAGAGTTAACTTTTTCATGGAAGATAAGATCATTACCTACGGCGGACAAGCCGTAATCGAAGGTGTCATGATGCGCGGGCGCAAAGCACTTGCTATTGCCATGCGCGCACCAGATGGGCAAATCGTTATCCACGAGGAGAACCTGGGGTCCGTCTATCGTTCGAACATTGCAAAGATTCCATTCCTGCGCGGGGTTATTCTCCTTTGGGATGCGCTTGGCCTTGGAATGCGCGCGTTGACTTTATCTGCAAACGTACAGACTGGC
>DAINRK010000006.1:0-32915 GCA_036741855.1 Anaerolineales bacterium | reverse complement strand
ATCATCGATCTGCTATTCGATCAATGAGTAAAAACAAAATCCTCAACAAACCGTCGCTGGGAGTGCATGCCTGGGGACGGTTTGTTAGTGTTCGTTCAACGCCAAAGCAACTGCCTGGTCCATTGACATTTTCTGACCTTCATCATATGAGTCTGAAAATGCAGCCTCACCCATTTTGATGATACACGCTGTGATGATTTTATCCACATCTGCTTGCTCGAGTGATGGACGCGTATCTGCAATCTTCTCGCGGGTTGCATCCGCCCATCCTATCAATCGCGCCGCAATATTTGGCCTGTCGACTGCAACGTAATACTCCGCCATACCTTCCAGGGTGAAGATAACACCAATCGTGCTTTCATCCGTTTTGAAGCTCTGAGCAGTTGTCAATAAGGTTTGACGCGCTTCACTGATATTGCCTTCGCGTAAATCGAGATAGGCCAATCGTGCGCGTATCCATAGATATAACATTCGGTCTCCCGATTCTTTACCGAAAATTTCCATAGACTGCCAAAGAGCACGCGCCTGCTCATAATCACCGCGTATGAGTGCGATTTGTGCATATCCACCCGTGACGTTCTTCGATGTAAAATTTTTAGCATCCAGTTGCTGCTGCAACAACGTCGATTCGTCCAAACATTTCTGTGCTGACTCTATATCTCCATTCAGAGCGAAGAAATATCCCAGGGTAGCAAGCTGTCCAGCTAGAAATCTCACGTCGTCTGTTTTACGAAATAGATCAATCGCTTTTTCCCAATGACCAACGCGGCTTTTGAAATCATAACTATCGGTCCAGCCCAAAAAAGCAAATGCCTTTGCCTGCCGCCACGTATCGCCAAGTGATCGAGCCAGCGCCAAGGCTTGGAGGCTAAGCTCCAAGCTTTTCGGGGCTTCGGAAATAAATCCCAGCAAAATGAGGGACTCTACTTCGCCCTCTTTATCGCCGCATGCACGGTATATATCCAGGCATTCTTGTGCAGCCGAGCGTGCCTCAGAAGATAGTTGCATCCATTGAAGAAGCCAACCTTGTGTACATAATGCCTTCGCTCTTGCGACAGGAAAGGCCTTGGACTCGGGTTTTCGGAGAAACTCACCCAACCAACTTGAGCCTTCGCGCATATCGAAACTATCCCAAAAACGATCAAGCCTACCTAAGATGTACAATCCTGTTTCCACATCAAATGTTTTACCAGCCCACACAAGAACAGCACGGATGTTATCGCGCTCATCAAATATTCTCGAAAACCACTTTACTTGTTCAGCGCCTCTCAACGCAATTTCCGCTTCTTCGGAGAGTTTTAGGAAGTAATTCAAATGTTGCGTGCGGACATTTTGTTCTCACCAGCTTCGACAAGTTTTTGATAGGCATATTGACGGACGATCTCATGGAAGCGATAGCGCGTATCGTTCTCTGACTTTTGATCTACTCTAATCAATGATTTCTTCACGAGCCCGCTGGTCAAACTCAAAACGTCTCCATCGCAAACTGCTTGTGCAGATTCAAGCGTCCAGCCGCCTGCGAATACAGAAAGTTGCTGCAAGAATCTTTGCTCCAATTCGTTGAGTAATCCCCAACTCCAATCCATCGAGGCTTGAAGTGTTTGTTGGCGGGGCAGTGTCCTTCGACCATCACTGGTAAGCAATGCAAAGGACTCATTCAATTGGTTCAGAATTTCTTTCTCGTGAAAAATGTTAATTCGTGCAGCCGCCAATTCAATGGCCAAGGGGATTCCATCTACCTTATGGCATATTTCAATCACTGTTGGAGCATTTTCATTCGTTAACATGAATGATGTTAAAGCCAAGGAAGCGCGATCACTGAATAATTGAACTGCTTCGTAATTGATTAGTTTTTCTAGTGATACACCATCCGAAGGAATGGAAAGAGATGGCAAATAATATGCGGCTTCACCTTCCATATTCAAGATCTCACGGCTGGTCGCAAGTAACTTGAGATTGGGGCAATTCGTGAGTAAAGCTGTTATAAGCTGTGCACAACCTTCCAGCAAATGTTCGCAGTTATCAAGGATCAGCAAGGCGGTTTTTTGGCGCAAAACATTCTTCAATATTTCAATTACAGGTCGTTGAGAGCCTTCTCGAATATCAAATATAGAAGCAATAGCCTGTGGAACAAGCGCGGGGTTCGAGAGTGAATCAAGTGGTATAAACCATACACCATCGGGATAGTCGTGTAGCACCGCCTGTCCCACTTCAAGTGCAAGACGGGTTTTGCCAATGCCGCCAATACCTGCAAGGGTAACCAGCCGATTCTTCACAAGGAGATGAATAATCTCATTTCGTTCCCTTTCGCGGCCAATAAAAGTGGAAAGTGATGATGGCAAATTATGTTTGGGCGTGATAGGTTCGAATTGTTTTTCAACGTGAGTAGACTCTATTTTCCTCGTGCGAATTTTTTTGTAGAGTGCTCGTGTCTCAGGTTGTGGGTCCAAATTCAATTCTTTGCGCAGGATTTGCTCGCAGGTTTGATATTGTTTCAATGCCGCGCTGTGCTGCCCTGCCTGAATATAAATCTCCATCAATTGGCGATGGGCGGATTCATTTAGAGGATCAAGCGCAATCAACCGCCGTGCAAAGGGAATAGCTTTATCTACCTCACCTAGCGCGCAATAATCTTCTGAGAGGATGCTCAATGCCTCTGCAAGTTGGCGGCGCAATTCTTCTGATTCAGCATATGCCCACTCGTTGAAAGGAAAGGCATCCTTCAGGCTGAAACCAGTCAGGAAGTGATTGCGATAGAGTTTCGCGGCCTCCTTTAAGAGGGAAATGCGATGAACTGCATCAATTCGCTCATGACTTTGAACAATCAAATCTTCAAATCGAGCGACATCCAATTCGATTTCTGTTTCTGAGTTTAGCCAAACTGACTCGCGATCGGCGATCAGCCAGTTTTCTCCCAGAACTTGATGAACTTCCCAAATGGTACGTCTCAAGTTGGAAAATGCTTTCGACTGATCATAGTCGGGCCAGAAAAACCCACTTAAGAATTCCCGGGTATATTTGCCGCGACCAACTGCAAGATACGCGAGCAAAGCCACGGCTTTACGACGATCCGTAGTAATGGGCGTATCATCAAGATTTAGTTGTGGAATACCGAGAAAGTGCAAGGCAAGATGGGGAGACATGCCGCTCCTTTTCCCTTTGAACCAGCCACTCGTGCGATTATATCCCCTAAATTCTACTCAATAAATCGAATCACGTGATTCGCAACGGTTTTCGAAACGCCTGGCAAACGCAGCATCCGTAAACTGGGGTCATGTTCAAAACAAATTCACAAAAGGAGAATGTCATGAACAAGTTATTCAAAACCCTGAGTTTGATTGTAGTAGTTGTGGTGTTCCTCACTGCCTTTGGCGTTCAGGCAGCGCCCGCCAGCCTGCCGTATGGTTTAACCATGCAGGATACGATGGCGAGCGTGGAGCAGATGCTGGGCCAGCCCAAAATAGTGTTTGCTCCACAAGCCGGATGGGAAGCTGGTCTGCCCGATGCAGGATGCACACCGGATCACATTCACTATTGGGCGATCTACAAGCGCTTTGGCCTGACGGTGGTCTACAACACGCCATCCATGTTTGACAAGAACGCGACCATCTTCGACATTATTGTCAACGAGTAGCATATCGTCATGAAGAGGCGGGGATATGGTGAGTGCCTTCTACTCAATAACCGTGACGGGACATGAATGCTCGGTCACGGTAGTCTTAGAGAAATTACCTCAGGCGCTTTCGATACCGGAAAGACAAGCAAATCTCCGTTTATATATTGAAGGAAGAGAACGTCATGAACACGCTTATGAAGACACTTATTTTTCTTGCTGTGCTATCTCTCCTCATCAGCGCATGCGGTGGACAGAATGTTCACGCGGAACCAGCAGATAGTGTGACAGCAATCAGCTATAGAGCCGTGCTGGGTAAATCCCTGAACGATAAGGATGTTGCCGACTTCATCGTCAGCAATAACTGCTCGCCTGCAGCCGAATATCAGCTATGCAAAGACGTAGGTATCGCTTTTTGGATAGACGCCAAACAGATTGTGAACATGGTCTATCTGTATGCCGGGAACGCAGGTGATTTCAGGCGCTATCGAGGTCAGTTGCCTTTTGGATTGTCATTTTATGACCCGAAGTGGCGAGTTGAAGAGAAATTAAGAGAACTGAATTCAGATGACTCCTTATCTCTGCAGGAAATTTGGCAGGCCGGCCTGCCAGATGAACAGTATTCGCCAGATCACATGCGCTTTTGGGCTTTTTATGAACGATATGGAATGACTGTTATTTATAACTCTCCCGGTGATGACGAGGACGCGTATATCTATTCAGTTATTGTCAGTGAGTAACTGCGATTGATCTATCATGCATACCCAATATCTTATCCAGATTGGAGGGCTTGATATGAAGTAATAAAGAGGAGACAGAAATGAACATGTTAGATATGTATACACGAGAGAATGCCAACAAGATTCATGTTGACAAAATGCAACGAGACAGACGCTATCACAGACTGCTGCGTAACATGCACTTGATAAGCAGCGCGGCTGTCTCAAAGAGGATGAGGCTTATGCTGATCTTCACAACATTGATTATCTTGTTTAGTGCTTTCCTGATTACTTCCCTAAATGGTTATTAACCAACGTGGATCGATTGTGATTTGAAGCTATCACTCTGTAAATGGAATTACTAGTCATGGCAAACTTATCTGATCTCACCCAACGCGAAATGCAAATCCTTCAGTTGGTTATGGAAGGTAAAACCAATAAAGCAATTGCCGGTGAAGCTTGCATTAGCCAGAAAACCGTCGAGTTTCACCTTGACAATATCTATTCCAAGATTGGTGCTCGGACGCGCCTGATGGCCAGCGTTTGGGCAATACACAATGGCCTCCAAATAAAACCTAGGGAAATTCCTAGCTAGTCCATCCGACGTGAGGCTTCTAGAATTCAGCTAATGTAATGCTGGAAGCAATTTTTCACAAATCAGGAAGGGGGCAAGGGGGGATGCGAACAAAAACGTGACCGGATGCTCGGTCACGTTTTGTTATTGTTATGAGGATTTTGTAATTAACTTTTTATATCAATTGCTCTCAATCGATGAATGAAATAAATCATCAATGCGAACAACGTCAGCGCGCCCGCTTGATGAGCAAGTGCAATCGCGATCTGTACGTGAAGGAGGACTGTCAAAATCCCAAGCAAAATTTGAAATACGACAAGTCCTAGTAGCCAGTTTAAACCGTTCTTGATCTCAAGCGAAACATGATGATTGCGCGCCTTGAAATAAAAAACAATGATTGCAATTAATACCGCAAACGCGAACCAGCGATGGATGAAGACAATCGTTTGTGGGGTTTCAAAAATATTGATCAATGAACTGAATAGATTCGGCGGAATCAATTTGCCCAACATCAATGGCCATGTATCTGAAACATGACCGGCTTTGAGACCCGCAGTCATGCCGCCGTAGGTGATTTGAATGATCAACAATATGAATGAAATCAAAGCAAGCTTGGATGATGTTGACCATTTGGCTTTTTTGCTCGAATCCACAGGACTGCTTCGCTTGTCAGGAAAACCATATTTGTGTCCTAGCGCGATCCAAAGGCTCAGACCAAGCAATGTCAATGCGAGGAGCAAATGGATCGTTAGATTGAAATGACTCACGGATGGGCGATCCACGAGTCCGCTGGCGACCATGATCCAGCCTGCAAATGCCTGAGCGATGAATAGCAGTCCCATCACGAAGTAGATGCCAAATTCCTTGAGGGGAATTTTCTTCGTAAATAGAAAATAGAAAACAGGAATGGCATAGATAAGCCCCACGAGTCGAGCGAGGAAGCGATGAATCCATTCAATCCAAAAGATATATTTATATTCTTCTAGCGTCATGTTGAAGTTGATCTGTTTGAATTCAGGTGTTTGTTGATATTTTGTGAATTCTTCCTGCCAGGACTTTTCACTTGTTGGCGGAACAGATCCGCTAACTGGATTCCATTCAGTGATTGAAAGACCAGAACGAGTGAGGCGGACGAATCCTCCAAATACAATGAGAAACGCCACGAAGCCGGCAAATAGGAACAGCCATCTCATAACAGAGCGGTTTTGCGAAGTGCTGGCAAATTTCGAAATGGAAGCACTGGTTTTTTCCCAGTAAGTTTGCGTCATGTGCTGTGAACTCCAAATGTAAAGTCGTGGGGATTATAGCACTCGCTTCGCTCAGCGCGATGAAAAGAAAGACCCGCCACAGCGTATGGCGGGTGAGACTTATTAGCCTGATTGCAACTGCATCAGCAGTTGACGGTATTGTTCCGAGTTGGGTGGCCCTATTAACAGGATCTGGTTGATGATGGCCATTGCCTCCTCCTTCTTGTTGGCAGTTAAAAGCGCTTCAGCCACAGAATCCAGTTGCGCGATAGCCTCCTCCATGCGACCTGTTTGCTGATAGGCTTGTGCAAGGGCGCGGCGTAGGATCGGGTCATCGGGTCGTTCTGTAAGCAGTTCCTCAATGAAGGTCACACCTTGCGCGCCATGATTGTTGCTCTGCAAATAGGAAAGATAGCTCTCGAGTTCTGCGGATGCCAGCGCGGGCTGGCCCATTCGCAGGCTGAGTTCGATTAGATTTTTTCGCACCCCTTCGTCGTCCGGGCGAAGCGTGCGGATCTGTTCATAGACGCGGATGGCCTGTTTCCAATCCAACCTTTGCATATCAATATCTGCCATGCGCTGGAGGATGTGGACGTTCCAACTGCGATCCGCATTCGCCTGTTGGATGAAGCGCAACGCGGTGGTGTAGGTTTTGCGCGCCATTTCAAGTTCGGCAAGACGGTAGGAGATATCGGCAAGGTCAATATATTCGCGGATGGCATCGTCCACCTGGCCGCGCGCGATGAGCTGATCGATCAGTTTGGTGCGCACGTTCATATCCATGGGTGCCAGTTGGATCACGCGGCGCAGCATCTTGGCAGATTGTGCAGCTTCACCGCGTACACTGTATGCCTGCGCAACGACCATGTATTTTGCGAGGGCTTCCTGAGTATGGTTCTCGCGGACAAGCAGATCGCCCATCAGTGTATGTAGAGGTAAATAAGTTGGGGCGTAGGTAAGCGCCTGGAAGGCCTCGTCCATTGCAGAGCGTAAACGCCCGCTGCGTGCCAGCTGGTGGACGTAGTTGATCGATTCAAGTACCTGGCTCGATTGTGCCTGCAGGATCACTTCCGCGAGCGGCATCGGCATATCACCGTCCTGTGATTTGGGCATTTGCTCGCGTAATTTGTGCAGATGGTTGCGCCAGCTTTTGCGCATGAGCATATCGTTGATATTGTCACACAGGCGTTTGAGAGCTGCCTCATCTGTTTGCATTGCCTGCGCTTCTATCAATGGTTCATACATCTGCCTGATTTCATCCGATTGCTGAGCAGGAACGATCATCGCGTCTGCGAGCTTCAACGCTTCGAGATATTCAATGGATGCAGGTCCGAATCGATCCAACTTTTGGTTGATCTGCCCCATCAACAATCGCGCTGCCAGACCGAAGTCATTGTGTTTGACAGCATGTTGCAAATGACGGATCGCAGACTCGAGCCGGTCGCCATTTGATTTGAGCAGACCCAGATCAAAATAGAGGGCGGGGTGATTGAAACCTGCTTCAAGCGCGTGCTCGAGTTCCTCCGCGGCTTGAGACTCATTGCCTTTGCTTTGGGCATCGATTGCCTGACCGAGATGCAGCACGACTTTCGTCTGCTCGGAGGATTGCATGGAGAGCTGCCCTGTACCGCGCATGAGTGCCTGCAAGCCTCGCCGTTGTTGCTGTGCCGCGCCATCGTCCGTGGTGTATTCGAAGAGAATCTCTGCCAGCCGGGTTAATGCTTTTTTGCGCGCTTCCGCGATCGGGTCCAGCCCTGAATCGGCTTCCTTCTTTGGTTTTTCCAATTGTTTGACTTGCGCCATTGCGATGGGGCCTGTCCCACCCTTTGGTCGTAATGGCTTTGGCAGGAGCTGGCCTGTGCGCAGTAAAGTCTGTGCCTGAGTCGCTTCGGCACTTTCCGGAAGGATCTGCAGCGCTTTATTTACAAGTTCAGTTGTCTTCTGCGCATTGCCTGTTCGTTGAATAAGACTGGCAACCGCGATGTATTCCATGACTGCTTGTGGTTTGTGACCGAGCCGTTCGTGTGCCAGGGCAAGTCGCGAATGCGCCAGAACATGTTCGGGGTCGAGCGTTGTGACGCGCACCCAGTTCTCGATTGCTTTGTCAACATCGCGCTGGTTGAGGAAGAGGTCTGCAGCTTTAAAAGCTGCCTCAATGGCTTCCTTGAGATGACCGGTACGTTCGAGGAGCTGCGCGAGTTTTTCCATGGGCACAGGATCTTGCGGCGCGATCTGTGCGACGCGCTGGTAGATCTGCAGGGCCTCATCGAAGTTGGCTTGCTGGAACAAGGCCAGACCCAAACTGTTAAGAGCCTTTGGGTTATCTGGCATCTCCTGCAGAGCCTTGCGATATGCCACAGCTGCCTTGCTCCACTCCTGATCCCAGGCAGCGGAGTGTCCCTCATTCATTGCTTTTTGGAAAATGTCTTCTCGTCCGGGCATAGGTCGATTATATCGTAGGTCACGTTTCAAACGTGACTTACATTTATATTGGTTTCATTTCACCCCAATTTTTTCCATAGCGCGCTTCGGTGGAGAGGGGAATGCTTAGTGGATAGGCATTTGACATCACATCTTGAATGACACGCGCTGTCTTTTCCAACTCTTTTTCAGGGGCCTCAAATACAAGTTCATCGTGCACCTGTAATAGCATCTTGGCTTTAAGTCCAGCTTGTTTCAACGCGGGAGGGATTCTTAACATGGCGATCTTCATAATGTCTGCAGCAGTGCCTTGCACGGGCGCATTAATGGCTTCGCGTTCTTCGCGGTTCTTGACCTGGACGTTTGCCTTGCTCTGCAAAGCCGGGAAGTATCGCCTGCGCCCAAGCAGAGTCTCGACATATCCCTGTTGCGCGGCTTGCTTGCGGATTCCATCGAGGTATTTTTTAACACCGGGGAATTTCTGGAAATATGCTTTTACAAATGTCTCTGCTTCAGCGAGAGTCAACTCAGTAGTGCGTGTAAGCCCAAACACAGACATCCCATAAATGAGGCCGAAGTTGATCGCTTTCGCATGACGACGCATATTCTTGGTTATTGCTTCAGGTTTCACACCGTAAATTGCTGCGGCTGTTGTCGCATGAATATCTTCATCCGCACGAAATGCGGCTAACATCCCTTCATCCTCAGCCATGTGCGCGACGATACGCAGCTCGATCTGTGAGTAATCTACAGAGAGCAATACATTTCCTTTGCCCGCGACGAAGCCGTTACGAATGCGCCGACCTTCTTCGGTCCGAATCGGTATGTTTTGCAGATTTGGATTATAGGATGACAACCGTCCGGTCACGGCGCCAATTTGACTGTAGGATGTATGCACACATCCTGTTTCTGAATTCAGCGCGGCCTGCAGTGCATCCACGTATGTTGACTTGATTTTCGAAAGTTCGCGATGTTCCAATATCAGGTCCACAACCGGATGCTTGCCGCGTAACAGGTCAAGTACACCTGCTGAAGTGGAGAAGTGTCCGCTGGCAGTTTTGTTTCCTCTATCGGGTGGCTCGAGCCCGAGTCGATTGAAGAGCACATCCGAAAGTTGTTGTGTGGAGTTAAGATTGAAAGGCTTGCCAACAGAGTCAAATACCTGCTTTTCGATCTCAGCCATTCGTTTCTCAAGTCGTTTCGAGGTTTCCTGGAAAAAGGGCAGGTCAAGCGAAATTCCTGTCATCTCCATATCGGCAAGTATGGGCGTGAGCGGCAGGTCGATTTCTTCGAGTAGCTTTTCGCCATTGACGCGTTTCAACCCTTCCTGCTGAATCGGCATAAGTCGCAGCGTAACTTCGGCATCTGCCACGGCATAAGGCGCGGCGGATTCGATCGCCACTTCTGCCATGGTGATCTGTTTTTTACCCTTGCCGATGAGATCCTCGATGTGAGTCATCTCCTCACCAAGTTTGACGAAGGCAAGGTTCTTCAGGCCCATACTGTGAGACGACGGGTCGATGATGAATTCCGCCAACATAGTATCAAATGTAAGGGGAGAAACCTTTAATCCATGTCTGGCAAGAACAATGTAATCATATTTTGCATTGTGTGCGATCTTTCCTATCTTTGGATTCGTCAAAGGTTCCTTGAGCGCAGAAATGACTTCGTCAAGCGGTAGATTTTTTCCGGAGTTATGGCCTATAGGAATGTAATATCCTTCTCCATCTTTTATTGCTAGGGAGATACCGACGATCTCTGCTTTCATCTCTTCAGTGGAAGTGGTCTCAGTGTCAAAGGAAATCACTTTTGCTTTATTGAGTTCCTTTGCAAGATCAGCGAGTTTTTTCTTTGTGTCAATGATTTTGACTTCAATATTCAAGTTGTTCGTTGGTGCATAAACGACTTGTGGCTCGTTCACAAACATGGACATCTGCTGTCCATCTTTTAGAGGAACTGACGCGACCACTGCAGTCTCTTTACCAGAGAGCCTCTCAAGGGTTTTGAGAAGAGAGCGGAATTCCATTTCCTTGAAAATCGATTCGATCGAAGGGAAATCCAATCCATCCGCTTTCGCGCGATCAAGATCAAACTTGATCTTAAGGTCGCTCTTGATCTGTGCCAGGTCACGGCTCATAAACGCGTTGTCTTTATTTTGTTCGAGCTTGCCCTTCCAGCGATTTTCGACCTGATCAATATTCTGATAAATGTTATCAAGTGTGCCAAATTTTTGAAGCAGGGAGATGGCGGTTTTTTCTCCAATACCAGAAACACCGGGAATGTTATCGGACTTATCGCCGACCAGTGCCTTGTAATCCACTACCTGGTCGGGGGGAACGCCAAGCTTTCTGATGACATCTTCATCGGTCAGATAGTTTTGATCGTCGCCTGCCAGATAAACGGCCGTGCGCTCGTTGACCAACTGCAGCAAGTCGCGGTCACCTGTGATGATCTTGACCCCCAGTCCCTGGCTTGCAGCGATCCGTGCAATCGAGCCAAGCACATCGTCAGCCTCAAACCCCTCCATTTCCAGCCTTGGGATATTGAATGCATCCACCATCTGGCGTATCCGCCCGATCTGTGGACTTAGATCATCGGGCATTTTTTCACGCGTGCCTTTGTAGGCGGGGAAGATTTCATCACGAAACGTTTTGCCAGTATCAAATGCCACAGCGATGTAATCTGGTTTTTCCTGTTCGATAATGCGAAGCAACTCGCGGGCAAATCCGTACGTACCTGCAGTCGGCTCGCCTTTCGATGTCTGCCAGCGCGTACTGCTTCCACCGGCTGTCAATGCAAAATACATGCGGTAGGCTAGAGCATGTCCGTCAATAAGATAGAGTGTGGGGGGCATTTTAGGTTCCAGTCGTTAGTAGTTAGTGTATAGGTATAGTTAAATAGAAACGCGGAGTAATTATACTCCGCGCTTATTACCTGATGTCATTGCGAGGAAGCCCGATAGGGCTGACGAAGCAATCTCCTCTTATGGGTATTTATCTTCGCGGCTCTGAATAACCCTGTCGTGTGCGAGTTTGCTTGATGTAATCTTTTACCAATTGCGGTGGATGTGGCTGTGTCCCTCCCATGATGAGGTAGCCCGGCGCCCAGAAGTCACCTGAAGGATTTTCCTTTTTCATGCGGGGGAATTCAATAAAGATTTTCTCTGATGTTTGCTGGCGCATAATGCGCATCAAATAGCCAGGAGAGGTGGCAGGTGGAACATTCAAAACCCATTGCACATATTCCGGACGCACAGCCAGATATTCCAACCGCCAGCCAAACGCGATACATATCTGTGGCAGCCATTCTGAAATCCTGTCAGACATATCGCCCGTCAAATAGTGTGAGCTAAAACGCGGCACCAATAAGCAGGCATAAGTCAGATTGTAAAGTCCGGGTGAGATTGGTTCGAGCATCACGCGTCCAGCCACTTCCGTGATCGAGTGTGGACGAGTCTCGTCCAATTCTCCAGGCATGGGTCTGCGGATCGGCGTTTCAGGCCGTGGCCGTGATTTCGAAGGCATCGTCGCATCAAAATCCTGAACGACATGCTCAACAGTCTGTTCGTTATTTTGGTTGGATACAAGCAAATCGTTTACGCGTATAGCAGGTGAACTCTCTCGGCTGTATTGACTCGATCGTGATGGGGAGGGACGCGTGCCCCACTGTTCTTCATCTTCCATCTGACTCATAGACCCATCTGGAATTGGAGGAGGAACATCCGCGAGAATATCCGAGATGTTGGGGAACTCGAAATCTTCACTGCCTTCATCATCCAGATATTCGGTAGGAGCGTCATACGACGCCTTCATCTGTTTCTGTTCAACAGACGTTTCCAACCCTTCTGCGCCTGGTATGGACAGCGATTGCGCCAACTGACCCGCCTGCGTACGGATCGTGCTGAAAGGAGTTTCAGCGTCGAAGACCAATGCTAGCACCACATCCTCTGCTATGCGCGTGGCATAAAGCATGTGTTCGGCTTTGGTCGCCTCCAAGCGGACAAATCGCAGGAGGTCACTGCCTTTTTGTCCGTCCCAGTGACGGGTAACGGTCACGGCCAATTCTTTGGCCGCGCCTTGTGAAAGTTGACCAGCATACGCCCATAAGTTATCTCCACGCGTGATCAACGCCGCCTGCGCAGATGACTCAAGCGTGAGACGTGTGAGATGCTGTGCAGCCTTTGTCACATCCTGCAACCAAGGAAGTACCGGATTGCTCATTTGGACCTGGTTGGAAGGTGCAGGCGCGCTTGCCTGTGGCTGTCTAATTGGTTGGGATATAGGAGTGGATTTATTATTCAACATATTCAACACGTCCGGTAAAAAATATGGCTTTGGTGATAGCACCCACGGGCGGATTTCGTCCAGTATAGGGGGCGTATCCTCGCGAGAAAAAATGATAAGCTTAATACCGGGGTTGAGCATGCGAAGTGCTTTACCGATATCGAGAACCGCTCTGTCTCCAAGATCCATATCGAGGAAGGCAAGCGAGCAGTTTGCTTCGTCCGCGCGAACAACGGCTTCGCCTTTTCCTTTAACAATTTGGACACGATAGCCCTCCTGCTCTAGACCATAGAGCAGAACTTTTGCGAAGCTAGTATCTGCGCTAACAATGAGCAGGCTGTTAGTCATTCTTTCAAAGTGTATCATGGCAGAAGTTCATAGGCAAGCGTAGGTATCCTATTGGCCTTACGAAAATGTAAAAATCCGTAAATTTGTCTACTCAACTTGATTTTCACGTCTAAGTGTGCTATCAATAGAAAAAATTTTCACGAGGGTTTTGAATGCACCGCGAACGGGTTTCTGAAAATGTATTTTGGTTCCAGAGTGAAATTTATGCACAGGTGACAGCTGGAGTTGTGGCGGGTCCCCAATGGGCGGTTGTCATTGACACTCTGGCTCTGCCGGATGAAACGCTGACCATCCGCGAGTTTATTGAACATGAATTGAGTGTGCCTGTACGATATGTTATCAATACGCATTATCATGCAGATCATGCCTGGGGCACGTGTTTTTTCCCAGGCGCGACTGTGATCGCTCATGCGCGTTGCCGCGACCTGCTGGAGGAACGCGGAATACCTTCCCTCGAAGCCGCGAAAAAGCAAAACCCAGCCCTGCGTCAGGTGAAAGTCATTTTGCCGCATATCACATTTAGTGAGGGTGAGGTAACTTTGCGTGTTGGCAAAAAAAATCTGATTATTTCTCCTGCCCTTGGTCACAGCCCGGATGGGATTGCAGTGTTGGTCGAAGAAGATCGTATTCTATTTGCAGGGGATGCGTTTATGCCATTGCCCTATGTTGTGGATGGCAATATTGATGAGATCATGGCATCCATAAAACACGTTGGGCGCATGGGGCTTGAGAACATTGTTCAGGGACATGGCGATATTATTCTACGCGGTGAGATCGATGCAGCCGTTAGAGAAAACTTGAACTACTTATCTTGCATTAAAAAATCAGTCAAGGCTGTGTCGCGACGCAAAAATGCAATTGAACTCCTGGATGAAATTCGCATTGAAGACTGCGGCAAAAGCCGCGTATACCTCGGGGGTCTGGCAGAGACATTGCATCAAAGAAACCTGCGGGCATTGTTGCATCAGATGACTGAAAATAAAATGTCCTGATCACATTGGAACTATTTATTTGATTCTGCCTTTAGTTCCTTCCTTGCTCTTAACCACCCGTTCAAACTATATTTGATCACGCGCTCATTGCCATTCAGCAGTTTTTGTATGTTTGGCCGTAAGGCCCAAAGCAGCAACAATTCTGAGATTACCCCATACCAAATATCTGTAGGGTCTTGAAGACCCAGCCAAGCGCGAATTGCAAACACGATGGTCACAACCAGCCCAACAACCATCGTGGTGATAGATGCAATGCCGATCGTAAACCATACGATTAACCCAACAGTAAACACAATGGGGAACATGGGCCACCATAATCCCATTGCACCGCCAAGAGCCGGTGCACCGCCTGCTCCACCGCGAAAACGTAATTTTCCATTTTTATCACGTTCTATCAGAAAGATGGAATAGTTATGACCAAGAATCGCTGCTACGGGGGCAAGGACATGAATGAGACGATACTCCGGGCTGAGTGCCTGTGCGATCCAAACAGCTGTTGCGCCTTTAAGAATATCCAATATTGCGGTGAGAAAACCAGCCATAAAACCTGCGGCGCGCACTGCGTTTGTTCCACCCGTGCGTCCGCTTTCTACAGTACGAATATCTTTGCCAGTCTTGAGCTTTACAATGATTAAACCGAATGGGATTGAACCCAGAATGTACCCAATAATGACAGCCCCAATGCCGATCAGAATTTGCATATTCTTCTAGCCTCCGGAGATAGTCGTATTATTGGAAACACGGGACGGGCAATAAGGTTTCACTCTTCACGTATTAATATTGATACCTCAACAGCACGTCCGTTTTCGATCCAAAAGCCGCGTAGTTTCCAGATTTCCTGGCTCAACGACCAAATCAGATACACCGCTTCGTAGGCCGCTTCTGCGATATCGGTAGGGGAGGCGGTTTCAGGTCCGGTGGGATGCGAGTGGAAGATGGCAAGCAGTTCGAGGCTGTTGGATTCAATCCAGTTAAAAGCTTTGAGCTGTTCGTACGGATCCATCACGAATCGTTCGGGACTTTGCGCCTGATTCCGTACAAAGATAACTTCCTCCACCCAATCGTTTTTCCCAGCGAGCAAGCCGCATGCCTCCCGCGGGACGTGATGCACGACATGATCCAGCATTTCCTGCCATTGTTTTTTGCTTATGCATAATTGTTGAATCATTTTATCGGATTAATATAGCCAGCCCCCAGGATATTGCTGTAAAGATTGACGGTTCGAGTGCAGCGCGTCGAGCTGGCAGGCTCTCTCCGATATTGATCGCAAAGTTTGTGAGTCCATACAGTGGCCCGATCAGCATCAAACCGAACTGAATGGGTGAAAGTGGCCAGTAGTGTAACCCTGCCGCGATCTGGGCACAGGCGAATGCAATGCCAATCGCCCAGGCATATTCCCAGATGCCGCTGAGTCGTAAGTGTAGAATTCGCAGGCTGGCCAGCGCCGCAGCAAGAAATAGGCCAGGTATTAATATGTAGAGACGGGCGCCACTATATCGCAGGGCGATTGCTAAAATGAAGAAAAGCGTATATGAGATTGCAGTCAGCCCTGCCATGGAGATGGCGTAATACGGCGCACCAGGATCAACAACGATATATTCGGCGAGAAAAACAAAGAAAAGAAACGCTCCACCAATAGCGAAACCAGTCCACCATGCCACTCCATCGGGGAGGATGGAAAGTGGAACACTAATAACGAACGTGGTCAGGGTAGGGAGAAGCCACCATTGAAAGGTAGGCTTGTTATTTAGTGACGGGTGACCGCGCAAGAGCCAATCCATACCTGTTGCGGTGAGTCCGGCAGTGAGAAGGCTCATTGCGGTAGAAATATTCAAGGGAAAGATGAGGAAAAAGCCCGGCAGTTGAATCTCCAGGTTGAATTCGGGCGCCTGTATGAGGCGAGTAACAGCAAACGCCAGCAATACAGTCGAGGTCAATATACCGACACGATTGGAATCAGGCAAATACCGTTGCTCATTCACGTGTGCATTGTACCTGCCTTCATTATTAGCTGCCAAGACATGGTAGAATCAATTGGTTATGGACACGCAGAAACTCGAATCGCTCCCTCCACCTCCTGGTGTGATGGGTTCGCTCAGGGCAGGTTTCGATGCAGTCGCTGGCCACGTTTGGTTGATCACCGTACCGCTGGCGCTGGATGTTGTCCTTTGGTTAGGACCGCGGTTGAGTGTGGATGGTCTGCTTCGCCCCTTTGTCCGGTATGTGTTCCTGCAAGCCCGAAGAGGTGTAGCTGCATCTGAAATGGATCAGTTCCTCAAAGCCCAGACGATTTTTTTGGATGGATTGCAGAGCTTTAATTTGTTTAGCCTGGTAAGCAAATTTCGCACATTTCCAATCGGTATTTCGAGTTTACTGGCTCAGACGATGCCTGCCGTAGGTACACCGTTCGGGGAACAAAGCGTTGTGCAGATTTCATCTCTGCCTCTTTTGGTAGGTCTCGTATTCGTTTTGACCGCGATGGGCTGGATGGGCGGGGGCTTATACTTTCGTTGGGTATCAGGTACAACGTTGGGAGAGGAAGAAACGGGTATTAGCTCGCTGCGGGCGATCATCCAGACACTGATTTTGTCCATGTGCTGGTTTATTGGCTTGATGATGGTTTTATTGCCTTTGATGTTCGTCCTGACGTTACTGGCATTGATCAACCCAATCTTGGCGAACGGAGCGATATTTTTGATCCTACTTCTTGCTTTCTGGCTAGTTGTTCCGTTATTCTTTATGCCTCATGGGATCTTTGCTCGCAGGCAAAATGCTTTTCTTTCAGCCCTGACCAGTCTACGCATGGCGCGCTTCACGTTTCCCACAAGTGGAATGTTTATCCTCAGTGTAGTGATCCTGTCACAGGGAATGAATTATCTATGGAGTGTACCTTCCAATGATTCCTGGATGACCCTGGTTGGAATTGCTGGGCATGCTTTTATCACCACCGCAGTATTAGCCGCGAGTTTTGTATATTATCGCGATATGAATGTTTGGTTACAAACAGTTTTTGAACAGTGGCAAAAAGCGCGTACTGCACCAAAGCAGCATGCGTGATTCTTTGGAGGTTTTTGTGGTTAAGGAAAAAGAAACGATTAATTATGATGTAGGTTCCATTCAGGCGCTTGAAGGCATTGAGCATGTCCGTAAGCGTCCGGGCATGTACGTGGGTGGTACGGATATCAAGGCTTTACATCACCTTGTCTATGAAGTTGTTGACAATGCAATTGATGAGGCTCTGGCTGGTTTTTGTTCCGAAATCAATATCACAATTCACGATGATAGTAGTGTTACAGTTGAAGATAACGGCCGTGGTATCCCCGTAGGTCCGCACCCCACAAAAAGGGATGCGAAGGGACATCCTATGGAAACCGTGGATGTGGCGATGACTGTGATCGGCGCAGGTGGTAAGTTCGGCGGCGGCGGTTACAAAGTCTCAGGCGGTTTGCACGGCGTGGGTCTCAGCGCCGTGAACGCTCTCTCTGAATGGATGGTCACCGATGTTAAGCGCGACAACAAGTGGTGGCAACAAAACTATAAACGCGGAGTACCTCAAGGCGTCATCAAACAGATCGGGAAAGTGAAGGACGAAACCGGTACCAAGCAAACATTCAAATTTGATAAACAGATCTTCACAGAAGATATTGATTACCGGTTCGATACGTTGATGCAACGCTTCCGTGAAATGGCATTCGTTACCCGCGGTGTCACGATCCGTTTTGTGGATGAACGTGCTGATCGCGAAATGACCTTCTATTTTGAAGGCGGCATTACCTCTTTTGTCCGTTATTTGAATCGCAATCGCGAAAATTTACATCCCGTGGTTCATGTGGAAAAAGACATGGAAGGTATTGGCATCGAAGCTGCTATCCAATATACAGACGCGTATACCGAATCGGTGTATTCATTTGCGAATACGATCAATACGATTGACGGCGGGACACATCTGACCGGTTTACGTTCCTCCGTGACGCGTGTTGTCAACGATTATGCGCGCAAGAACGGTCTGCTCAAAGACGCGGACCCGCCCTTCTCGGGTGATGATACACGCGAAGGGTTGACGGCGATCGTTTCTGTCAAACACCCGAACCCGCAATTTGAATCGCAGACCAAGGTCAAGTTGATGAACCCTGAGGCCCAGACCTACGTCACGCAGGTGGTGGGTGAGGCGTTTCGCACATTCCTGGAGGAAAATCCTCAAGCAGCAAAGACGATTATCGCCAAGTGTCTCACATGCTCGTGCGCGTGACGCAGCAAAAAAGGCACGTGAGCTTGTCATTCGCAAGTCTGCATTGGAGTCGCTGACTTTACCCGGCAAGCTGGCGGATTGCTCGGAACGTGATTCATCCAAGACTGAGCTTTACATCGTGGAAGGTGACTCGGCAGGCGGTTCTGCCAAGCAGGGACGAGACCGTCACTTCCAGGCCATCCTTCCATTGCGCGGCAAGATCATGAATACCGAACGTGCCCGGCTGGATAAGATTTTGTCCAGCAATGAAATCAGGGCGTTGATCTCGGCGCTGGGAACAGGCATCGGTGATAACTTCGATGTCGAAGGTCTGCGGTATGGACGCGTGATCATCATGACTGACGCGGACGTGGATGGCAGTCATATCCGCACGCTGTTACTGACATTCTTCTTCCGTTATATGCCTCAGTTGATCGAGGATGGTCATTTATATATTGCGCAGCCTCCACTATATCGAGTTGCATATAAGAACCAGATCAAGTATGCGTATTCGGATAAGGAGAAAGATAAGATCGTCAAGGAGGTGGGTGAGAAGTCGAGTCTTCAGCGATACAAAGGCCTTGGCGAAATGAACCCGACCCAGCTATGGGAAACAACGATGAACCCTGAAAACAGGACGCTGCTCCTCGTCACGGTGGAGGATGCAGCGGAGTCTGACCGTACATTCGATATGTTGATGGGTGACGCGGTGGATCCCCGCCGCAAATTTATCCAGACACATGCAAAAGCGGTCAGAAATCTGGATATTTAGTCAACAAAAAGGCGGAGTGCTCCTTTCGAGGGCACTCCGCCTTGCTTCTTTGTTATGAAAGTACCATAGTTATGCAGGGGGGATGTGGAGTAAAATTCCAAGAGTTACTGAGTGTTTCTGTATTTTCCTGCTGAGTCATGGAACAATCTTATCGTACTGGTACAGTCTTAAGTAGAGTAATGCAATGGCTTGTCTTTATATATCAGACGATTGCTGTTGTGGTCTTTCTCGCGTCACTCTATCTGGCATACGACTGGCTGAAAAATCCGTTTATTGGGGGATTCTTCGAACAGACTCTCGTACTGAATGGAGTTAATACAACCGAGTCTGGCAAACAATGGGCCCTATATACAGAAGGGTTCAAACTGCGCGATCAACTTGCAACGGTTGATAGTCAATCGATCTCAAATTCAAACGAACTGAATTCGATTTTGAGTTCTCATCGAATTGGTGACACGATACCAGTAACTATCCGTCCATTTGAAGGCGCGGAGAGAACGGCTCAGATCACATTACAGCCTTTTCCGCGTGCAGATCAAATTTCATATTTCATCCTCCCGGCCTCTCTGAGTCTTGTATTTCTCATCATCAGTCTATGGATTTTCGGCTTACGTCGAACGGAGCCAGCAGGGCGTGCTTTTTCGGTGATGACTTCATCACTGGCAATAGTGATTGGCGCTCTTTTTGACTTATACACATCCCATCGCTTTACCCTTCTATGGACAATGGCTGCTGCTTTGGCTGGTGGTGCGCTCATCGATCTTGCCCTTGTCTTCCCTCAGGAAGCGCGTATGGTGATCGGACGCCCCTATCTGCGCTGGGCTGGATATATCATTGGAATTGTCCTGGCGCTTTATGCCTATACCAAATTGTATGATTTCCAAAACCCCACTGCTTACTTCGATGTCTGGCGAAATATTTATGTGTTTGTTGGGTTGTCTGGGTTATTCTACTTTGGCGCGCTCGCGTATCAAGCCTTCCGTTCGTATTCTCCTGTTGTAAAGAACCAGGCACGGACCATCCTCTATGGATCGTTGATCGCATTTGGCCCTATAGTTTTTTGGCTGTTGTATTCATCACTGTACGGAATTATTAACCCAGATAAAGTTGTGGAATTTAGCCCTTATCTGTTTGTACCGACGCTTATCTTTCCCCTTGTCAATGGATATGTGATCCTCCGCTTCCGCCTCTTGCAAACTGACTACTGGCTCAGACAGGGAACGGTTTATACAACATTGACCATTCTTGTCATCTCGGCATATGCTTTGCTCGTTAGTGGATTGAGTTCAATCCTCAGTTCGGTTTTTTCAATGTCGGTGGAATCAGATAACCCGTATCTGATCGGCATACTGGTCTTTGTGATCGCAGTATTACTTGAACCGATGCGAACCCGTTTGCAGACATTCGTGGATAGCACGTTCTTCCGCGGCCAGCGCGCGTATGAGGAGCGGCTTCGGATCTTTAGTCATGAACTCACCAATGCGCGGGATTTGAATACGATTAGCCATGTGCTGCAAGAACAAATTGGTAGCAGTCTCGTTCCAGATCGTTTGCATGTTTATACGTATGACTCAATAAATGATCAATATGCGGCTCTCGCAGATGGGGATGGGCGCCCAACCAGTGATATTCGTTTTTCCTCGAATAGCCCTCTGGTTCAATATTTCCAAAGAGAAAACATTCCGCTCTATCTCGATACCATCAATCCATCTGTGATTTTGAAAGGTGATGAAGCACGTTTGTCATTGCTTGGCGCGCGTCTCTTTGTGGCATTGGAGGGAGATGAACGACCTGTTGGCTGGCTTGCGTTGGGAAATCCACTTTCGGGCAATGTGTATACCCCTAAAGATTTGGATTTCCTGGATGGCCTTTCCGATCAGGCCTCAGTCGCGATTTCGCGCATACAAACGGTCGCTGATCTGGAACGCCGCGTGCAGGAAATGAACGCATTGACGCGCGTTTCGCAGGGTGTCAACATCACGCCTACGTTTGACGATATTCTGGAATTGATCTTTGCACAGGCGACCCAAATCATTCCATCCTCCCTGTTTCACATCACGCTTTACAATAAGCCTGCGAACTATTTTTATTATGCCTTTTGTGTCGATGATAATGACCGCGTCCATTCTCGCGAAAACCTTCCACTTCCATCCAGCCTTGGGCTGGGTTCCGAAATCATCCGCAAGGGCCGTCAGATCCTTACCCAGGATTACACGCGCGAATGTCAGTCGCGGAACCTTACACCTGCATCACAGGGTGTCTACGCATGGATGGGTGTGCCGCTCAACGCTGGCGCCGAGACCATGGGATCCTTGAGCGTTGGGAGTCGTGATCCGACAGTTACTTATACCCGTGCACAACTTGACCTTCTACAGGCGATCGCAGACCAGACGGTGGGCGCAATTGTGAGAGCCCGCCTCCTGCAGGAAACAGAACATCGTGCACGTCAACTCTCCACGCTGAATGAAATCACTCGACAACTGACTTCCACGCTGGAACAGGAACCGCTGCTTCAAAACATTCTTGAGAATGCTGTCAATATCTTGAACTGTGAGGCAGGCACATTGTTCCTAATGGATGAGCCGACTGGTGACCTTGTCTTTCGTGTGACAGTTGGTCCTGTAGCCACCAATCTTCTTGGTCAACGCCTTCCTGCAGGAGCTGGTATCGTAGGGCGTGCTGTCCAATTACGTTCTCCTGTGATCGAGAATGACGCACAACATTCGTCTTCTCACTCGGGTGGCGCAGACAGACAAACGGGGTTTCTTTCACGCTCTCTTCTTGCCGTCCCCATGCAGGTTAAGGATCGTGTTCTTGGTGTGATCGAAGTCATTAACCGCAAAGATGGCTTGCCCTTTGTTGATGAGGATCAAAACCTCCTCACTGCGTTTGCGGGTCAGGCGGCGGTTGCCATTGAGAATGCGCGCCTTCTGGCGTCGACCGATCAGGAACTTACGGAAAGGGTCGAAGAGTTACAGGTTATGGGTCGTATCACCCGTGAACTGAATGCCAGCCTTGAAGTGGACCGTGCTATGCGAACCACACTCGAATGGGCCATGCGCAGGTCGAATGCGGAAGCGGGTTTGATCGGCATGATCGAACAGGATAATCTTCGACTGATGGCACAACAGGGGTATGATGAGATCCTGGCACAGGATGAGAACATGCGCCTGCCACTCGAATTGCCAGCCATCCGTTCGGCGATTGAGAGCGGACAACCTGATCAGATATCCCTTGTAAGTAATGGCGCGAAAGGCATTCTCCCATCTGCGCATACGCAGATCATCGTTCCCATCCGTCGAGAGGCGCAGGTGATTGGTTTGCTCTTCCTTGAAAGCACCAGTGACTCGCAAGGGAACCTGTCGTTTCTTAATCAATTGAGCGATAGTGCCGCAATCGCCATAGCGAACGCGCAGCTGTATGATGAAGTGCAGCGGGCAAATCTTGCGAAGAGTGATTTCGTGTCATTTGTTGCACATGAGTTGAAGAATCCGATGACTTCCATCAAGGGCTATACCGAATTGCTTGCTGCAGGGTCTGTCGGCCAGATCAACGATATGCAGACCAACTTCCTAAGTACGATCCGCGCCAATGTTGAACGTATGTCCGCGCTGGTTTCAGATTTGAACGATAATGCCAAGATCGAAGTGGGACGCCTGCGGCTTGACTACAAGCCCGTAGATGTACCGGATGTTGTAGATGAAGTCGTTCGTTCCACCAAACGACAGGTTGAGGACAAAAAACAAGATGTTGAACTTCGTCTGCCTCCGCAACTGCCTCAAGTCTGGGCAGATCGCCTGCGCGTGGGTCAGGTGCTTACCAACCTTGTCAGCAACGCGCACAAATATACACCTGAGGGCGGAAAGATCTTTGTAGGTGCGGAAGCGACCAGAAATCAGTGGGATCCTGAAGGTGCGAAACAAGTGGTGCATCTTTGGGTGAAGGATAACGGTATCGGTATCAGCATCGAAGATCAGGCAAAGATTTTCCAACAATTCTTCCGCTCGGATGATGCGAAAGCGCGTGAAGCACCAGGTACAGGTCTCGGATTGCACATTACCAAGAGTTTGGTGGAAATGCAGGGTGGTCGCATCTGGTTCGACAGTGAATTCAGACAAGGCACAACCTTCCACTTTACTGTTCCAGTCGCGGAAAGTTAGCTAGAATGGCTCTTAAAGTTTCCATTGGCAGTGCACAGGCGTTGAACGGCCGTGAAGCAGGTTTGCAGGCAACTCATCATGCGTTGAACCGGCTTGGTTCCTCAACACCAACTTTTGGCTTTGTCATTGCATC
This sequence comes from Anaerolineales bacterium, assembly GCA_036741855.1. Classification (GTDB taxonomy): domain Bacteria; phylum Chloroflexota; class Anaerolineae; order Anaerolineales; family Villigracilaceae; genus Defluviilinea. Next base: position 9,425 of record DAINRK010000006.1, on the reverse strand, counting down.
CTATCAATATCAGGCCCGTGAAGTTGTCAGTGGTGTATCGGGCCTTTTGGGCGATACTCCACTGATCGGCTTTAGCAGCTCCGCGGGATTAACTTCGAATGGATTGCACCATAACTCCATTCTGGTTGCTTTGCTGGCTGGTGACATGCAGGCCGAAACGCGCTGGATGCCTGGTTACGCACAGAGCGGCCGTGAGACAGGGTCGCAGCTTTCCAAGCAGGCTGCTGAGCAAGATGAGCCGCGCGCACTTTTTTTCTTTGCAGATGGTTTCAATGGGGATGCCGACCAATTGTGCAACTCGATATCGAATGTATCTTTTCCACTGGTTGGTGCCCTTTCGTCCGGGGATTTGCATACAGGCCATTCCTACCAGATCGCTGGTCCACAGACCGGGACCGGTGCGTTGAGCGCGGCATTTCTGCGTGGCGATATCCGTATTGGTGTGGGGGCTGCACACGGATGGAATCCGGTTGGCAGTCAGTTCCGTGTGACGCGTTCGCGCGGCTTTTGGCTGCGCACACTGGACGGTCGTCCTGCATCCGAAACGTACGCACAGCTCTTTGGCTATCCGGCTCGTGATTGGGCATTCCCCCCGTTGAGCCATCTGGCGCGGCTATATCCACTTGGAGTGGAGCAGGGAGATCAATTAGTCATTCGCGCGCCGATTCGTGTGGAAGCGGATGGCAGTTTTCGCATGAATGCTCCCGTACGTGATGGTGTGGATGCCTATCTGCTCGTTGGAAGCCGTTTCTCCTGCGAGAATGCTGCTCAACAAGCCGCTCAACAGGCTCTGCAGCAACTGGATGGTAAGAAGCCAATGTTTGTCTTGATCCTCGTGGATATCGCCTGGCAGATGCTTCTTAAGTCACATCCCGGGGCTGAAGTCACTGCTGTTCAGGATATTCTTGGAAAAGATGTACCCATTGTCGGGGGATATACATTGGGTCAGATCATTCCCGGTAAGGAATCAACCTCGCCACAATTACTGAACCAGCATATTGTGGTCGTCGCTTTTGCAGAAGCTTAACCCTCGTCGTTATTTACAGTCAAATGATCGAGGTGGAACTTCAAATCCCTGCCGACACGAAAAGTGATTCGGTAGTTAGGGTCGTTGAGCAGGTTTGTAATGAGAATGATCTAACCTGCGTGGTAAAAGGATCACTTGCCAGTTATCCCGGTTGCATCCATTGGCATTTTAAGAAAGATAAGCGGAAAGGGACTTTGGAAATTACATGGTGGGAAGACGAAAATCGTTTATGGTTCAAAGTGGCAAACGGCAGAAGAGGAAAATGGATAGACGAGGCTTTGCCAAAGTTAAAACAGGAAATAGAAGGTTCTTTAAATAAGACTTCCGAAGTCTATTAGACTTCGGAAGTCTTATTGATCTATGCGGGGAACGAAACTTCCGGCAATTTCGACATCGCTTCTTTTACAGCTTCTTCGGGGTAATCATAATCTTCGAGCTTGCCGCTCAAATAGGATTCATAGGCGCCGAGATCGAAATGCCCATGCCCTGAGAGGTTGAAGAGGATAACGCGCTTTTCACCTTTAGCTTTCGCATCCAGCGCTTCGTCAATTGCCGCGCGTATCCCATGCGCGGACTCAGGTGCGGGCACAATCCCTTCTGTTCGCGCGAACTGTATAGCGGCTTCGAATGTGGTTTTTTGTTGTACGGCTATCGCCTCAATGTGACCTGCATCATATAGGCCACAAATGCTGGGCGCCATGCCATGATAACGGAGCCCTCCGGCATGAATGGCAGGTGGGACGAAGTCATGTCCCAGGGTGTGCATTTTGACGATCGGGGCCATCCGAGCAGTATCACCATAGTCGAAGGCGTACTTACCTTTTGTCAATGAAGGAGCTGCGGTGGGCTCAACAGCAAGCAGGCGAGTTCGTTTTCCATGTTTCAGATTTTCGCGCAGGAATGGATAAGCGATACCTGCAAAGTTCGATCCGCCTCCGATGCAGCTGATTACAACATCGGGATATTCACCAGCCATATCCATTTGCTTGAGAGACTCTTCTCCAATCACAGTCTGATGCATTAAAACATGATTCAGTACCGAACCCAGGCTGTATTTCTTTGCACCATTGGATGTTGCTGCGGCTTCTACAGCTTCAGAGATGGCAATGCCAAGCGATCCGGGGTTCTCTGGGTCTTCAGCTAGTAGAGATCGGCCATAATTTGTGCGGTCTGTAGGGCTTGCATAAACCTGTGCGCCATAGGTTTCCATCAGGATGCGGCGATACGGTTTTTGATTGTATGAGACCTTGACCATATATACTTCAAGGTCAAGATCGAAGAAATTGCAGGCCAACGCAAGTGCTGATCCCCATTGCCCCGCACCTGTTTCGGTGGTCAACGCTTTTGTGCCTGCCTTCTTGTTATAGAAAGCCTGAGCGATTGCTGTGTTAGGTTTATGGCTCCCTGCTGGAGAAGCGCCTTCATATTTATAGTAGATATGCGCGGTGGTATCGAGTGCTTTTTCCAATCGCCGCGCTCGCAGCAGAGGTGTGGGACGGTAGAGCTTATAAATCTCACGCACTTCTTCAGGGATTTCGATATATCGTTCTGTGCTGATCTCCTGCAGGATCAAATCCATCGGGAAGAGCACAGATAAAAAGTCGGGGGTGACAGGTTCCATTGTTCCAGGATGCAGCACAGGGGTAGGCGGAACGGGGCTGTCTGCATTGATGTTGTACCAAAATTTTGGCAAGTCAGATTCGTTCAGAATGAAACGGGTTTGGTCAGACATGATGATCTCCTTTTGGTAAGCAATAGTTAATCACAATTCGATCGTCAATCGAACTACTCTTCAGGGCGGATGAAAAGTGATGATGCACATATCTGCTCCTTAACTCCTTCTCCTGAAAGGAGAGGGAGTGAGGTCAAAACAAAAACAGCATTCATCCCATATGGGACGAACGCTGTTGCGTCCGTGGTGCCACCCAGCTTAGGCTTAATTCCCATTGATGATGCAACGAGAGCCAGCCTCACTCCTTTCGAGCACGAACATTCGCTTGATGCTCTAGCTCTATAACGGGAGCAACCCGTCGCGGATACTTGTTTTATGTAGTAGCGAATTTTTTCGCCGCATCAACAACTGATCCCGTAGGGACGCTTTGCAGAGTTGTTACTACATCAACTTTCACTTTGCAGCTCGGAGGTCCATTCTACACTATCGTTTCGGGCAGGGTTTTCAATAATCGCCTGCTCTCTGTGCCGTCGTTTAGTGCTTACTTGTCCTTGTCTCTGCCTGTTCGATTGTCGACGATTATATGACAAGAGATATAATTGTCAATAGAGGTGAAGATGAAAACCAGATTGATTACCACAGTTGTGCTCGTAGGATTCGTTTTGCTGACTGCTTGCACATCACCCAGTCCAGCGACTCCGACTTTAGCTCAGCCTGCCTCAGCCACACCACCGCAAACGAGCGGGACCTTGATCCCCACCGCGACTCCACCTTTATCCCTGCCGACATCAATTTCGTCTACTGCCATACCGACCCTAACCTTAAGTATTCCTTCTCCCGTCACTTCAAATATATGTGCTGACCCTCAAGTAACTGCAGTGATCGATTCACTTAAGACTGCCATGTTGAATTCGGATGGTCCTCTATTGAGCTCGCTGGTCAGTCCTCAACGCGGGTTGGATGTGGCAAATTTCCGCGATGGAACTGTGATCAATTACCGACCCGACCAGGCAAAGTTTCTCTTCGAAACAACCTTTGAGGTGAATTGGGGACCGGCGCCGGGGAGTGGGGAGGATAAGATTGGTTCATTTCATGATGTGATCGTTCCTGAATTGGTAAAGGCATTCAATCAGCCATATACACTGCATTGCAATGAACTCAAGCACGGCGGCGCTACGTATGATGTTTCCTGGCCCTATGATGGAGATTTTTATTCGATCTATTTTCCGGGAACAGAACCGAATGGATTTATGGATTGGCATACCTGGGCGGCTGGCGTCGAATATACAAATAACAAGCCATACCTCTACGCTCTGATACCTTACTTCTGGGAGCCTTAATAGATTCTAAAGTAAGAATATCTCAACCGTTGTATACTGTGTATATGATTATTGCAAAAACTTGCAATAAGAATTGATATGTCCTGCGCTTTAGACTACGCTCCCAAACTCCGCGCCCGCGGATTCAGAATGACATCCCAACGACTGGCTATTCTACATGTCCTTCATCATGAGGGAACACATCTTTCACCGGCTGAAGTTTATAAACAGGCCAAGAAAGAGCTGCCAGGTCTCACAGAACCGACCGTCTATCGCACACTTGACTTCTTGGCCGAAAACGGACTGGTACGCCCTTCGCATTCTCATAATGGTCACCTTACATACCAGATCGCTGGTGAAGATCATCATCATGTCGTTTGCCGCGTCTGTGGAAGCCAGATCGAAGTACAACATCAATTGCTCGAAAGTCTGTATCGGAAATTGGAATCAACCAGCGGGTATTTGCGTATTGATAGTCATGTGACCTTCTTTGGTATTTGCCCGAAGTGTCAGGTCTCAAAATAAAGGAGAAGATTATGCATTACTCCCCGACTCCACTTCACATCCCCGACGGATTTCTTAATCTTGTGGTTTCCTTGATTTGTTGGGCGATTACCGCCATTACGCTTAGTGTGGCTATTTCCCGAACAAATAAATCGCTCGGTGAAAAGCAAGTCCCGTTGATGGGCATTATGGCAGCGTTTATCTTTGCCGCGCAGATGATTAACTTTCCGGTCGCGGGTGGCACATCAGGTCACCTGTTGGGTGGCGCGCTGGCTGCTATTGTGTTGGGTCCATGGGCTGGGATGCTGGTCATGACTGCTGTCATTGCAGTGCAGGCTTTACTTTTGCAGGATGGCGGTCTGCTGGTGATGGGGGCGAACATCTTGAACATGGGTCTGTTAACTGCCGCGATCGGTTATGGTCTGTACCGCAGCGTTTTGGGGAGATCACGTGGAACAAAACTTGTTGTTGCGGGTGTCGCCGCCTGGTTTTCGGTGATGGCGGGTGCCCTTGCCACTGCGCTTCAGTTGTGGCTGAGCGGCACCAGTACTCTTCAAACGGTTATCATTGCGATGCTGGGCGTTCATACATTCATTGGAATTGGCGAAGCGCTGATCACAGTTGCTGCGCTGGCATTCATTCTCCGTACGCGGCCTGATTTACTGGGCGAGCAATCTGTTTCCGCACAAGGCGGACGTGGCTGGGTATTTGCAGGAATTGTCATTTCTATGATCGTTATTTTATTGTCTCCTCTTGCATCTACCAATCCTGATGGGCTCACTCGCGTGGCTCAGGATCTGGGTTTCATAGATTCGGCTCAATCCAGGTCTGGTCCCTTGGCTGGATACTCTGTGTCATTCTTTGCTGATGCCTCTGCATCGAAGATAGCAGCTGGAATCATTGGCGCATTGGTTGTGCTTACTCTTGCTTTTGTTGCAGGTCGCTCTTTGCAAAAGAAATCGTAAATTGCCATGCACTCAGACGCTTTTGATCGATATCATCATGGTCATAGTCTGATCCATCATCTTGATCCACGCATCAAAGTGGTGGTAACGATTGCATTTATCATTTCAAACGCCTTTCTGCCTGACGGCGCGTGGATTGCCTTCGCGCTTGCCTGGGCGTTTGTATTGTTTGCTAATGCGCTCTCTGGGCTTGGGATTGGTTTTACATTTCGGCGTTCATTCATTGCCTTGCCTTTTGCGCTGGCGGCGATCACTGTTCTCTTTTCCATTCCTGGCGAACCAGTTGCTTCATTTCGATTTATGATGGGGGATTTAACCATTACGGATGCAGGCTTGCTGCGTTTTGTGAGCATTGTCATACGCTCATGGCTTTCAGTGCAAATGGCTATCCTTCTGGTTGCAGCCACTGAGTTTCCAAAGATCGTTCACGCGTTGAATCATTTGCGCATCCCCACAATCATCACAGTCATTATCTCATTTCTTTATCGCTATCTTTTTGTGCTTGCTGATGAGGTGTTGCGACTGCTTAGGGCAAGGCAGGCGCGTTCGGCGGCCGCGGCAGGTAAAAATCCGGGAGGAAACGTTCTATGGCGTGCGCGGATTGCGGGTCACATGGCAGGTCAGTTATTCCTGCGCAGTTATGAACGCAGTGACCGCATCTACAATGCGATGTTATCGCGCGGCTATAAAGGTGAACTCATGACGATCCATCCACATCATTTTCATACCAGTGATTTATGGATCGGCGCGCTGTCTATCCTTGGACTTATCATCATGCAAATTGTAGGACGGCTCTAATGGAAAACCTCGAATGCGAAAAAGATATTGTAAAAGTTAAAGACTTGCATTTTTCATATCCTGATGCGCATGTTGCCTTGCGCGGCGTTTCTTTTCATTTATGTGCTGGGGATAAAGTTGCATTGGTTGGTCCGAATGGCGCGGGGAAATCAACTTTAATGCTGCAACTGAACGGGATTTTGCAAGGGCGAGGCGAAATTGAAATCGGAGGCATGCGCCTAACGCGCGACAATTTGCCACTTATCCGCGCAATGGTCGGACTCGTGTTCCAGAACCCGGACGACCAACTCTTCTCTCCGACAGTGTTCGAAGATGTCGCCTTTGGTCCACTGCATATGGGTTTACCCGAAGAGGAAGTGATCGCTCGCGTGGCGTCAGCACTTGAAGCAGTTCGCATGACTTCGTATCGCGACCGCCTTTCACATCATCTCAGTGTAGGTGAAAAGAAGCGCATCGCGATTGCGACGGTGTTATCGATGAATCCCAGTATCCTGATTTTGGATGAGCCTTCTGCCGGGCTTGACCCGCGTGCCCGAAGGACATTGATCAATCTGTTACGGGATTTACCGATCACGATGCTGATCTCTACGCATGACATGAGAATGGTACAGGAACTGTTCCCACGCACGATCGTGATGGACAATGGTCAGGTTGTAGCCGATGGAATGACAAAAGAAATCCTCGATGATGAAAAGCTTCTGAATGAACATGGCTTGGAGAAGCCGTAGTAATGGATTCTCAGCAGGATGTCGTCATCATCGGTGGGGGAGTGATCGGAGTTTGTTCAGCTTATTATCTTGCTCAAAAGGGAATACAAGTCACTCTAATTGAAAAGGGAGAAATTGCATCAGGCTGCTCCTATGGGAACGGGGGACTGATCGTACCAAGCCATAGTGTGCCGCTTGCTTCGCCCGGCGCGCTCGGGAGCGGCTTGCGCTGGCTATTGGATTCGAAGAGTCCATTTTACATTAAGCCGCGCTTCGACATGGATTTATTCAATTGGCTCATCCGCTTCGCTCTTGCCTGCCGACGTTCTCGAATGCTTCTTTCATTACCGGTCATGCGTGACCTGTTGTTTTCAAGCCGCACTCTATATGAGGAATTGGCAGAGACAGCGGGCTTTGATTTTGGATTTGAGGGCCATGGCTCATTGCTGGTTTATCTATCAAAAGAGAAACTTCACCAAGAGATGGAAGAAGCGCATCTTTTGGAAAAATTTGATATTCCAATCGAAGTAATGGATCAAACGCAAGTCCATGATCTTGAGCCTGCGCTTCTTCCACAGGTGATCGGCGGAATCTACTATCCGCGCGATGGGCACATCAATCCACATCGTTTTGTTATTGGGCTGGCAGAAAAGGCTCAGACTCTGGGTGCGGAGATTTGCACGAACACAGAAGTGACAGGGTTTGAGTCGACATCAGGAAGGATCTCAAGAATCCATACGACACGCGGTGATATATCTCCAAAACAAGTTGTCCTGGCAACAGGTTCATGGTCACCAGAGGTGGCGCGGGATTTGAAGCTAAGAATACCGATCCAAGCTGCAAAGGGATATAGCATCACCCTTGAGAATCCTCCAGTAGTTCCGAAAATTCCACTCTCGTTTGGCGAAGCGCGCGTTGTTGTGAATCCCTTGGGTGATTCTCTGCGCATTGCAGGGACGCTCGAACTGGCTGGTATGGATTTCTCGGTCAGCTCGCGCCGCGTGGATGCAATGCGAAAGGCATCGAGTGGATATATACCTGGTCTTGATGAAGCCAAAGTTATTGAGATCTGGCGCGGGCTGCGTCCCTGTACTCCAGATGGTTTACCGATCATTAGTCGCTCGCGGGAAGTTGAAAATCTTATTGTCGCTGCAGGACATGCGATGTTGGGCATGTCGCTGGGACCGATTACGGGGAAGTTGGTATCACAATTAATAGATGGGGAAAAGACAGATGTGGATGTATATCCGCTTAGCATGGAAAGGTTCTAAAGTTCGTTCTCCAGTCATCATTATTATTCTGTCCGTCTCTGAATGAGGCGGGCTTTTTCTTTAATTTCCCAAAAGGCTCCGAATCTATCCTTTGGATTTAGAGGCCCAGAATGTAACCTTTCCTAATTTTAGCAACGGAAGGGCAAGGTAACTTGTCCAGGCCGATTGCGTCATGCCAGCGGAATCAACAAACTCACAACCAGCGAGGACTTCAATGTTTTTTAAGAATTACAGGTTGTTTAGCCTACATTCTGCGCTTATTTTGGTATTACTAAGTGGTCTGTTTTGGGCAGTGCCAGCGGAACAGGTTCACGCTGCTACGCTCACGGTTACTAATACAGCTGACAACGGTGCGGGTTCATTACGTCAGGCGGTGATCGATGCAGCACCGGGCGATACCATTCGTTTTGATCCATCACTAGCGGGGCAGGTGATTGCTCTCACATCTCAGATCGATCTGAATAAAAACTTGACGATTGACGGTTCAGGCCTGATACCCGTTGTAGAAATTAACGGTAGTCTTGCCGCTCGTATTTTTTACATTGCTTTCAATACCACAATTACTTTGCAGTCACTCTTGTTGAAAGACGGAAGAAGTAATTCCAGCGGTGGCGCCATTTATGACGATGGAAACCTAACGGTTATAAATAGTACGTTGGTTAATAATGCCACTTCTGGGAATGGAGGGGCAATTTATAGCCAGTCTATTCTGACCGTCAAGAATTCTACATTTATCAGCAACAGCGCAACCTCTGGCGGCGCGATTTACGTTGCAGGTGGTATCTTTACAAATCCAGTTTACAGCCCTACGATCGTCAATAATACTTTCGTTTCCAACCAAGCCAATTCTGCCAATGGTGCTGGGGGAGGTGTTTATGGTGTCTGGGAGAATTCCGGGCCCAGTAATTTTCTGGTTTTAGATAACAACACATTTTCGGAAAATGGTGCCCATATGGGGGGTGGGTTTTATGGTTCGGGGAATTTGTCTCTACGCAATAACATATTTTCCCATAGTACAAGCGGCAGTGATTGTTTTACTTTCTCCCTTGGGGGAACAGTATCCGGTACCAATAATTTAGTCGAAGATGGATCGTACTGTGCGACGGGATATTTAGTGAGGGGCGATCCCATGTTAGCTCCATTGGCTGATAATGGGGGGGGC
>DAINRK010000005.1:0-33168 GCA_036741855.1 Anaerolineales bacterium | reverse complement strand
TGTGAAGCCCTCGCCAAGGTAATACTCAAGGGTCCATAAGAAGGCTTCTGCAACAGGCTGGTAATGTTCGGCTGTCACACCGTAACCAGCATGGCGTTTACCCAGTGAGCGAACAGCGGGCAGAATGGTCTCCAGTTTGTTAAGACTTCCGACAGCGAGTCCCAAGGTGCTCATGAGCATCGCGCCCTGTTTTCGCATATCACCTTTGAACATCGACTTAAGATGAGGGGCGATCTCGAATAGGCGGGCATAGAAAGTCTCAGATGCCTGGTCGGCGATTGGGCGGACCAATTCGAAAGAGGCCTGTACAAGTTCGATCTGTTTTTCGTTCATTTTTCTCCTTTGTTTCCAGCGAGTGTTTCATTCTCGCTCACGAATTGAACTGTTGCAGTGTAGCAAAGTAGTCGTTGACAATGTTGTCATTTGTTGACAAAGTGTTGACTCATCTATTGACAACTTGTTGATGTGCCATTTTTAAGAACTAAGGTGGGTAGAACAGCCAATGGTTGCATTCCATATTTAAGAGATGTACAATCTCTTTATGCCTAGTTCTGTGATCACTGCTTCGCCCGAGTCCTTCGTGGATTTTGGAGAGTTGATTCGGTATCTGCGTGAGCGCGCCGAGCTCTCCCAACGTGAACTGGCTTTGCAGGTTGGCTATCATTACAGCTACATGAGCCGCATCGAGAACAATGAACGCATTCCTGATACAGCCACGCTCATGGCGCGCTTTGTCCCTGCATTGGGTCTGGATGATGAACCGGTGTGGACTGCACGGCTGCTCAAGCTCGCCACAAGTGAGGGGAAGACTATGACACCCCGAAGAGGCACACGAACTCTCCCCTCCTCCACCCCAACAGTTGATACAACTCCACTAGTTTCTGGTACCTCGCTAAGTTCGCTACCCATCGGCCTTACCCCGTTGCTTGGCCGCGAGAAAGAAATTGCCGCGGTGAAGAAAAAACTTTCGCGATTCGACGTGAGACTGGTCACATTGATCGGTCCACCCGGCGTTGGCAAGACGCGCCTGGCAGTCCAGGTAGCGAATGAAGTGGCGGGAACGTTCGCCCATGGCGAAGTCTTCATTGACCTTACATCAGTAAGTGATCCAAAAGGCTTTCTGCCTGCTTTGGCAGAAGCGCTGGATGTCAGAGAAACATCCGAAACGCCGCTGATGAACCGCCTGATCAGCATGCTCAGGCAGAAAAACCTGCTTTTGGTGATAGACAACTTTGAGCAGGTGGTTGAGGCGGCTTCACAAATCCTTCAGATTTTGAGTAACGCCCCAGAAATCAAGGCACTGGTTACCAGCCGCGAGGCGTTGCGTCTCTCAGGTGAAAATGAGTTTCCAGTTGTTCCTTTTCCCCTGCCAGAGAAATCGCTAAATGGCCAGGCACAAGTAGAAGAATTAATGACCTTCGCTGCCATTCGGCTATTTGTTCAGCGTGCTCAGGCGGTTCAGACCGATTTTGAACTCACATCCGAAAATATAGATGTGGTGCTCGAAATATGCCGCCGGCTGGATGGCCTGCCGCTGGCAATTGAATTGGCGGCAGCGCGAGTCAAAACACTTACCCCTCAAGCCATGCTGTCACAATTCGATCGGCATTTGGACTGGCTTGTACGTGGTACGCGTGAGTCACAGTCATGGCGTCAGACTTTGCGCGGCGCCATCGAATGGAGTTATAACCTCCTCTCCGAGCCTGAACGGATTCTTATGTGCCGTCTATCTGTCTTTTCAGATGGCTGGACGTCGCGATCTGCAGAGTCCATTTGCGCCGGCACAGGAGAAAATCCATTATCACGACGCGGCGAGATCTTTGATCTGCTCATTCAGCTGGCAGATAAATCACTTGTTGTTACTGACAAAATGGAGGATGAAACACGTTTTCGCTTCCTTGAAACCATCCATAATTTTGCACATGAAAAACTGCAGGAATCTGGTGAAGAGTCCCAGGTGAAAAACCAGCACCTTGCTTATTTTGCTGCTTTTGCCGAGGAAGCAGAAAAACATCTTGATGATGTCAGTCAGGTCGAATGGGCTAATCAGGTCGAGCAGGAACATGCGAACATCCGCACTGCGCTGGATTGGGGTCTGAACGCGGATGCATCTCTGCGCGATGGTCTTCGACTGGCAGCTGCAGTGAGTCGCTTTTGGATTCGGCGCAGTTTCTTTCGCGAAGGGTTCGAATGGCTTACTTCATATTTACAGCGCGCTGCCAATGACCCTGCCTATAATCTAATTAGAGCAAAAATTCTTTATCGAGCAGGAGGGATTGCAGGATATATGTTCAACTACGCTTCTGGATACAGGTTGTGTCAGCAAAGTATAGACCTTGCGCGAAAAGTGAAGAACAATCATTATCTGGCCGGTGCGCTTTTTTATACAAGCGAAATTGCTCTGGGTCTGGGACAACTCAATGATGCCCGCGCTGCCCTGGAAGAGTGTATTTCCATCTGCTGGGCTGATTACTATCCACAGTTGCTTAATCTATCACTGTCCAGCCTGGGTATGATACTGGATACGGAAGGCGATCATGAAGGAGCTCAATCCACTTTAAAGGAGGCGCTCGCGATTGCCAGCCTCGTGGAAGACAATTGGGGTACCAGCCACGCACTCCATAATTTGGGCGCATTCCATCGCCACATCCAAGAGTATGATCAGGCCATCGATTATATGGAACGCAGCCTTGAAGTAACTCTTAAAATCGGAGATCGTCGTGCTGCTGGAATCATCTATGCCAATCTCTCCATTCTTTACAACTTGAAGGATAATTACACCAAGTCAGAAGATTACGCCGAAAAGGCATATTCCATCTTTCAAGCGATAGGAGATGAGGTTCAACAACCTTTCCCGTTGCGCATGATGGGCTATGCGGCGATTCATGCAGGCAACCTTGTACGTGCGCGAATTCTCATTCAGGAGAGTTTGAAAAGCAATCGTGCCTTGGAGGATGTTTCTGGTCAACTTGCCTGCATTGTAGCCATGGCGAATTGTTTCATTGTGGAAGATGACGTGAAAAAGTCGGTTTTGCTTTGCGCACTTATTGAATCTCAAATCAATAAAGACGCAGTCAAGTTATTGGAACCTGATGCCAAGGCATTACAGTACGTTCTTGGAAAAGGCAAGCAGAAACTTGGTAAAGCCGCGTATGAGTCTACGTGCGAAGAGGGGCAATCCATGAAGCTTGATGACGAAATTATGAAGTTGTTAAAGGAGTAATGGAGTTGGATAATCATATTGTATATCTTGCATTGGGCTCAAACCTGGGTGACCGCCAGGCGAACTTGAAACAGGCGATTGCCTCCCTGTCTCCACAAATGGATGTGAAGGCGAAGTCACGCGTATACGAAACGCCTCCATGGGGATACACTGACCAGCCAACGTTTCTTAACCAGGTCGTGAAAGTAGATACCTATGTGGGACCCGAGCCGCTGTTGAAACATCTAAAACGTCTCGAGATTGCACTAGGACGCGTTCCCAGTTTTCAAAATGGACCTCGTCTGATCGATATCGATATCCTTTTTTATGATGATCTGGTTCTAAATACACCTTCTCTTGTGATTCCTCATCCTCAGATGCATGAACGAGCTTTTGTGCTAATGCCGCTCAACGATATTGCGCCCGCTTTGTCTCATCCAGGTATTGGCAAGACAGTGAGTGAGATGCTCGCATTATGTGATACTAGTGGTATTCGTGTGTATGATAGAAGCGATAAATAATGCAGAGTGTATAATCCCTGCATACTCATTGGAGGCAAATCATGACTGAAATTAAACCTCTCAACTGGATTCCTAAACCCGGTGTTGGTTTTTCTGTGGTCCGCCGCGAAGATGGTGGAATGAATTTGACTTTTACAGACCTGTCTGATACCACACTCAACGATTGGCGTGGTTTTGCAATGGATCACTTACTTGGCTCCGACCGACGGACGCGTAATCTATATGATCTGCGCGCGGTGAAGGAAATCCCTGAGAAGGCGATTCGCGCGGCAGTGGCAGCGAACAGTGATCCCTCCGCGCGTAATATCCGTGTGGCGGTGGTCGTAGCGGATGATAAAGTTGCAGAGGCAGTTCGCAACGTAGCCGCACTTGCATTGGCTGGCAGTGCTTCTGCGATGAAAATTTTCACAGATATCGATGCAGCTGAAGCTTGGCTGTCGCGCTCGCTGGATCAGATACCCTAACATCCTTCTCCAGGTGGCGTCCCAGCCGCCGAGGACGGCGGCTTAGCAGGATTGATGAAGCCTATCCACATTGGAAATCATATGTTCGAATGGGGTTCCCGCACGTATGTGATGGGAATCCTCAACGTCACACCTGATAGCTTTAGTGGAGATGGCATACTCGCGCTCCCCAAAGAGCATCGGGACGATGTGAGCGAAGCGGCAGTTAGACAAGCAAAAGAATTTCTAACCAGCGGTGCAGATATACTTGATGTAGGCGGAGAATCAACACGACCTGGTTCACAACCTATCAGTGCAGATGACGAGATAAGTCGCGTCATCCCCGTCATCGAGGCAATCACAAAAGAATTCCCTGAAACTTTAATTTCAATTGATACATACAAAGCGAAAGTCGCCAAAGCAGCTTTCAATGCAGGCGCGCATATTCTCAACGATGTGTGGGCGCTTCGAGCGGACCCCGAACTTGCTTCCGTTGCCGCGAAATATCGCGTCCCTGTAATTTTGATGCACAACAGAAGCAATCCTGCAAGCGTGGAAGTGCGCGAACAATTGGGTAACGCCTATATTGGTTCAGAGTATCAGAATTTGATCGAGGATGTGAAACGGGAATTACTCGTCAGTGTGGATTTGGCGGTAAAGGCCGGGATTGAGGAGTCGCATATTATTCTGGATCCAGGCATCGGCTTTGGCAAGACACGGGAACATAATCTTGAATTGATCAACAGGCTCGATGAAATCCGCGCGCTGGGCTATCCAGTACTCTTGGGGACATCCAGAAAATCATTCATTGGCTTTACACTTGATTTACCTGCTGACCAAAGAGTGGAAGGTACCGCTGCGACAGTCGCAATTGGGATTGCACGCGGTGCGGATATTATCCGCGTACATGATGTAAAAGAAATGGCGCGTGTTGCAAAGATGACAGATGCAATTGTGAGGAAATAATGTTGTAGGGATGGCAGCTGCCATCTCCTACAACCAAGGAAAAATTATGTTCAGCGATTATGGCAAGGAACTTCTAAAAAGTGGCGTCATTGAAGCAAAAGCGGGACATAAAGAAGCCGCGCGCCGTTATCTTGACCGCTCTGTATATGCAAGCCATGATCATGACGTGCTGGCTGAGGCGTGGTTTTGGATGAGCCAGGTTCTGGAAGAGCCTGCTGAAAAACGAAACGCACTTGAGAATTGTCTGGCAAATGATCTACAGCACGCGCGGGCCCGCAGAGCTCTTGCGATTCTGGACGGCAAGCTCAAAGCAGAGGAGATCATCGATCCAGACAAGTTACCGCTCGCGCCTGAAGGCCTGCACGCGGCAAACGCCGAGAGATTCATGTGCTCCAAATGCGGCGGACGGATGAGCTTTGCTCCTGATGGCCAATCGCTTGTATGTGAGTATTGTTCGCGGAATCAGAAGTTCACTGGGCAGTCGGGTTCTGCGGATGAAAAAGATTTCATCATTGCCATGGCAACAGCCCGCGGACATAGCAAGCCGCTTAACCAACAGGTCTTTCATTGTGAAGGTTGTGGTTGTGAGTTTATTCTGCCGCCGAATCAAATTTCTTCCACGTGCGTTTACTGTGGTTCGCCGCATGTGGTCAACTGGGAATCAGAAGAGGAATTACTTGCTCCCGATGGGATCATCCCGCACAAGTTCAGCCAGGAACAAGCCACAAAATTTTTGATCAATTGGGTCGAAGCCAATAAGATCAATCCCGAGAAAAAAGTAGAATTACCTCGCGGAGTTTATCTGCCACTATGGAGTTTTGATTTAGGTGGGATGATTGATTATGTTGGTGAGACAGTTGACGAAAGCAACATCCAATTGGGCAGACAGCCACAGACAATCCGTGTGCGCGAAAGTTATCCCGTTCAAATGAATGACTTGCCGATTCCCGCGTCTCGTAAGCTGTCTGCCGTTTTTCTGAAGCTGATTCCCACCTTTGAGCTGAAAGCTGTTAAACCATACGACCCCCGTTATCTTGCCAACTGGCCCGCGGAAGTCTATGACATTCCCATGGCTGAGGCCTCGCTCGACGCGCGCAGTCACAGTTTTAAGCATTACAAACGTGATCTTCCCAACCTGCTGACTCCCATGCAGATCATCTCAACCTCCTCTGCAAAGATGACTGTCGAATCATTCCGGCTCAATCTACTCCCTGTGTGGATGACAGAACTTCCCTTCAGTGGACGCGAGCATCTGGTGTTGATCAATGGCTGGAATGGAACTGTGGCGAGCGATTTGCCTGAAAAGAAGTCAGAAAAATCAGCTGGATTGGTGGAGTGGTTAGGGAATCTGTTGGATGATTAGTTTTCATACCCTTCGTGCCCTTTGTGGTTAAATAAGACCTATGCCCTCGACCCTCCCCATCCTACACGCGCGACGCGAACGGCGACTGGCTCGTCAACGCGAGCAAGAATTTCGCACGCGTAATGTTCTCCTCAGCGTGGGGATGATTCTGTCACTTCTCGTTGCCGCATTCATAATCACAATCGCATTTAATTATGTCAGCCTCACGCGCGACCTTCCTTCAATAGAAATCCTTCCAAATCTCCTAAACCCTCCGGATGGACTTCTTCTCCAGCCCACGCGTATTTATGATCGAACGCGTGAGCATATACTTTTCACATTTGCTCCCGATGATTCGCCACGTCGCTATATTCCTCTCGGTGACACAAACCCCCAATATCTGCCCAAGTCATTAAGTGATGCGGTTATTGCAACATCCGATCCTGATTTCTGGCGACACTCAGGGTATTCGCTTGCTGGAATTACCAATTCACAATTGCACGCCACACTTGCACAACGGCTCGTCTTTGATCTCCTGCTCTTCAACGAACCTCCATCTCTTCGACGCGCGCTGCGTGAACGAATCCTTGCGGCTCAGATCACTGCTACATACGGACGAACACAAATCCTTGAGTGGTATCTCAACTCGGCGCACTTTGGTCGTTATGCGTTCGGCGCAGATAACGCTGCACAACTTTACTTCGGCAAATCTGCACCTGACCTCACAGTGGCTGAATCCGCGATCCTTGCTGCAGTAAGCGACTCGCCAAGTCTAAACCCTTACGACGCGCCTCAAACCGCCCGCGAACGCGGACGCGAGACGATCCAAGCGATGCAGACACAGGGACTTCTTTCAAGTGAGGCAGCAACGAATGCACTGGGGGAATCTCCTTTTTTTCAAACTCCACCTCCGCCCTCGCTTCAGCCTGCCGCGGCCTTCACAAACCTTCTCTTATCTCAACTGGACTCTCGTTTCCCGCGCGCCCGAATCGAACGCGGTGGGCTAACGATCATCTCCACGTTGGATTTTGACCTGCAAAGACAATCCTCGTGTGTCACTGCATTTTATGCAGCGCGTCTTGAGGGCTTGCCTGATCCTATCATTGAATGTGAGTCGTTGAGATTCCTTCCTGCGTTACCGCCAGGACTCACTGTGACAGATTCATCTGCCAGCGCAATTGTCACTGACCCAAAGACAGGGCAAATCCTCTCGGTGGTTGGTGAGACCTTTCAGGCGCAGGAAGCGCCGTTGATAACGGCACACAAGCCAGGGTCGATATTGGACGCGTTTATTTATCTAACAGGATTCACACGTGGGTTGAGTCCTGCGTCGTTAATATGGGATATCCCTGGCAAGACGGATATCCAGAACTTTGACGGTGAGTATCATGGACCGATACGTTTGCGAGTCGCGCTGGTAAACGATTATCCTGCAGCTGCCGCGCAGATCCTCGCTCAAATGGGTATTGAGAATGTAGATAAGATCTCAGAGTCATTTGGTTTGTCGCGTAATGGCGATGAGGAGGTTTCTCTGATTAGTGCTGCTGGCGCGTATGGCGTGTTTGCTCAACAAGGTGTTTATTTTGGTCAGGAGGTAAATGAAGCTTTTGGGCCGGTCGCGATCTTGAAAGTAGAAGGCAATGATGGAAGTGTATGGCTCGATTGGGTGACACCGCAAGCGAGACCGGTGGTATCACCCGGGCTGGCCTATTTGGTGAACCACTCCTTGAGCGATGAGTCTGCGCGATTGGGCGCTCTCCGAAGTTCGGGCGTTTTAGATGTAGGCAGACCTGCTGGTGTGAAGTTAGGGCAAACGGATAATGCACTTGATACATGGGCCATTGGATATTCGCCTGCGCGTGTGATCGCTGTATGGACGGGTGCACGTAGCGAAAGTGCTTTATCACCGCGCGTACCTGCTGTATTGTGGAATGCTTTGATGCAAATTACTTCACAGGGTTTACCTCGCGACGGCTGGCACGTTCCTGCAGATGTTTCTGTAATTAATGTCTGTGACCCATCAGGAATGTTACCTACAGCGGATTGTCCCAATCTAGTAAGTGAGGTTTTCCTGAATGGGAATGAACCGATTCAACCAGATAATATGTTTCGAAGGTACTCAATCAACCGCGAGACAGGTTTTCTTGCAACTGTATTTACGTTGCCACAGTTAATTGAAGATCGCGTTTATCTGGTTGTTCCGTCTGATGCGCGTTCTTGGGCTGATAGCGCGGGTCTGGAAATTCCGCCTACGACCTATGATGTTATTCAATCGCCGCAAATAAATCCTGATGTGAATATTACATCGCCTGAGTTATTTGCCGAGGTCACCGGGGAAGTACAAATCACGGGCACAGCAGCAGGAGAAAATTTCGTTTCTTATCGTGTGCTGACAGGTCAGGGATTAAATCCGCAAGAATGGATTCAAGTCGTAGAAGGAAATGAACCGGTGACTAGTGCCCCATTGGCGGAATGGGATACAAGTGATTTGAGTGGGTTGTATGCTATACAACTTCAGGTTGTGAGAAGTGATCAGCGTGTGGATAGTGCCGTAATTCAGGTGACAGTGAAATAACACAATATCTTAGGAGATGGTTATGGTAGCAACCAATATTCTTGTTATAGGCATTATCGGCTTTGTTTTACTAATTCTCAATGCTGTGTTTCTTGGCGTCATCTTTTTCATGCGCAGGAAGATGGCAGCGGTCAGTCAATGGCCTTCAACAATGGGAACAGTGATGATGTCGACGATTGAGCAAAGGTCTTCCAGCGAAGGTGGATACACAGATTACCCAGTCGTCCAGTATTCGTATCAAGTGGGCAGACAAGCGTATCAAAGCCATAAGCTCGCGCCAGGTCCGGATGTTGGTGGCACAGGCGCTAGGAAGGTGGTTGCCCGCTATCCGGAAAGCGCGCAGGTGATGGTGTTCTACAACCCGGAGAATCCGTCCGAGGCAGTACTGGAAAGAAAAGCGCCGGCTCAGTGGTTGATGTGGCTTTTGTTGATTGTGTTTGATTGCGCCCTATGCGGTGTGATACCCATTCTGTATTTTTCACTTGGACAATAATCAGAAACTAGAATCCTCGAACTTAACGGCTCAGGGATTCTGATTTAATTTCTCGTTCCCTTCTTCGTTCAAGTAATTTTTGTATACGCCCATGTTTTTCTCTCGATAACGGAAACAGCCACGCGAAGACAATTGTGCCACACAGGATCAACGCGCCGAAAGGCGAGACCAGCAGACGGATCATTTGCAGGGCCGAGTCCCTTTGCGTGAATTGGATGGCGCTCTCTGGCGGGGATAAATAATCGGACCAACCCAATGCCTGCAAGGTAATAAAGACCATCAGCGCGCCTGTCATTTTGCGGACAAAGGCCCGTACACCGTAATAAATTCCCTCCTGACGGCGGCGAGTGCGGAGTTCATCCCATTCAATAACATCTGCAAACATCGCATCTGGCAGGGTATACGCTGCAGATACACCAATCCCGGCAAGGGCGGCAATAGTGAGCAAATAGCTGGTCTGCCCTGGCTGAATCGTGAATATCATCAACTGCACGATGATCCAAAAAATCATACCTAAAATGTATGCCTCACGCTTATTCCGTTTTCTCGCTAGCCATAACCAGAATGGAATGAACAGGATGCAAATAGACATGAGAATACCAAAGAAGGCTGACTCATAGGCGAAATCAACGCCAAACAGTCTGATCTTGGCCAGCAAATCTCCCTGCGCGACCCAATAGAGTAGAAAATATGGGAATGTCACAGCGATCATATCTACCGCGGACCAATTAAGCATATGTATACCGACGGCGTAACGGAATGGAACATTCTCCCAGGCAATGCGCAATGTCTCGCGAAAAGTAATGGATTCAACTTCATTTGGTTTTGGTGTTTCGCGAAGAAAAAGTCCGATCAGCAACAATGGAATCGCGCTGATAGAGCCAAAGATCGCGCCAACAACTATAAACCCTTGCTGTTGCGAACCTCCTGACTCAATGACGAAGTCGACGATGGTTGGCGCGGCGACTACAACAGTCAAAGCTCCTACCAACTGAAAAAAGGAACGGAAACTTGTCAGTGTAGTTCTCTCGTCGTAATCGCGAGTCAGTTCGGGCGTCAACGAAAGAAACGGGACTGAGATAAGTGTTTGGAGCGTGTCAGCAAGCATGAAGGACAGAGTTACATAAATAAGAAGCGCGATTTGATTATCCCATTTTGGGGCAGACCAAAGGATGACAAAACTTAGCGCGAACGGTATTGCGAACCATAACAGGAACGGGCGACGCCGCCCCCAACGTGTATTGAGCCGATCACTGAGAGTGCCAATAAGGGGATCGTTGATTGCATCCCAAATGATGCCTACGATCGCGCCAAAGGATGCTAGGCGCGGCTCAAGTCCGACGACATCCGTGAGATAAATAGCGTAAAAGATGGAGCGCATGATACCCACACTGGCAATGCCCCAGTCTCCGGAGCCATAAAGCAGTTTTACCCAAAAAGGGAGGCGTGCCTTCGATAACGTATTCGTCATTTCTTTGGATGCGCAAGTGTAGCATACCTGTAGGAGTGGAAGCGAAAAATTTGCACGCACCTCAATGTATTCGTATCGTAGGGAATTCGATGGGCACCCGTCGATTGTCAATATTCCCATCTCTTGTATAATGCGCACATTTAATCGACAAAGGCAAACCCGCCGAAAGACGCGGACGCAAAGCCATGGATCTAAAGTTGTGCACCAGTACGACCATGACAGCCAGGCTGCCGAAAGTGAATCTAGTATTCGCTGGGTTGGCTTGGGTGCCTTCATCGAAGAGGAGAATGCAAATGGCGCTCAAAAATAAGTATGCCCAGGCAGTTTTGGGCGGGGGACTTTTGCTTATGGTTTTTGTTTTCGTATTTTTCAATCCGATTTCCCGTAAAGCATTGAAAACTGGCGAAATCCACCTGCCTGATTTTACGGATTTCTCTACCCTGGTAGAAAACGGAAATGTAAATATTCTCTCTGGTGTGTACGTCCCAAATGTGTTGGCTTTACCTGTTGTGCAACAACCTGCGGGCGCTTCTGGTTATGTTTCCGATCAGGATGATGAAGCGACACAGTTCGCAATGGCTTCTCAGTATGGGAATATAGGTCTTCTAGCTCATAACTTTTTATCTGGTAGGTTCTTTTCAGACCTGGCAATAGGTCAGGAAGTTCGCTTAGTCTATGGAGATGGGAAGGTTGAATATTTCGTTATTACAGAAGTATTGCGGTATCAGGCATTGGACCCGAATAGTCAGTGGAGTTCATTTCGAAATCTGGATAGTTATGATATTCTTTCGACTGAACAAATGTTTACGCGCGCCTATGCGGGAGATCACCATGTTACTTTCCAGACGTGCATCGCAACAAACGGAAATTCCAGTTGGGGTCGGTTGTTTATCATCGCAGTGCCAAAATCTTTCAGTTTCGATGATCTCATCCACCAGTTCCTGCAATAGGAGCCGGGAGTGAGTCTTGACTCGTTGCAATCCTGTAAGTTGATATTACTTAAATGATAAGTGTGAATCTATAGCATTTTGCTATAATGAGGTCAATCAAATCCGATAAGAGCAAACCCGTTGAAAAACGGGGACGCAACGCCAAGGGTCTAAAATCACGCAAAGCGTGATCACGATAGCCAGGTTGCCGAAGATGGAAATCATTTCAATAATCTTCGCCAGCCTGGCCAATTGGCCAGGCTCTTTTTTAGAACCTTATCATTTGTTAGTTCGATAAAGGCAAACCCGTCGAAAGGCGGGGACGCAAAGCTATGGATCTAAAGTTGTGCACAAGTACAGCTATGACCGCCAGGTTGCCGAAAGCGAGTGAGAACATTCGCCTAGTTGATTGAGTGCTTTTATCGAGAAGGAAAATCGAAATGGCACTCAAAAATCAAATAATTCGAACAGTTCTTAATGGGGGATTGTTGTTTATGGTTTTCGTTTCCATATTTTTCAATCCGATTTCTGCTTTAGCAATGGGCAATGGATTGGCTCCCTTGCCTGATTTCACCGATTTTTCGCAGACAATACAAAATGGCAAAGCGGACATCCTAGGCGGTGTTTATGTTCCACATGTGCTGGCTTTCCCGGTTGCGCAGCAGCCAGCAGGAAATGCCGGTTACGTCTCAAACAATGATGGTCAGGTAACTCAGTTTGCTATGGCCTCTCAATATGGAAATGTCGGTTTACTGGCACATAATTATTTATCGGGCAAGACATTTTCGCAGCTCACAGTTGGACAGGAAGTGCGTTTGGTGTATGGCGATGGAAAAGTCGAGTATTTCATTGTGAAGGAGGTTTTGCAATACCAAGCCATGCAGCCCAATAGTCCATGGAGCTCATTCCGTGACCTCAACGACGACACTGTCCTGACAGCTGAGCAAATGTTCAAACGTGTTTATACAGGTGACCGTCATGTCACTTTCCAGACTTGTATTTATGCAGACGGAATCTCAAGCTGGGGGCGTTTGTTTGTGGTTGCCGTGCCGAAAACCGATTTTTCTGCCGATGAGTTACGCTGGGGTCTGGTTCGTTAATTCAAACTCAGGCTGCACATTATATGAATGTCCATCACCATGTGATGGACATTTTGTTTTTAAGCTTATCTTAAGTACCAAGTTGTTTGATACGTTACCATTGGTTATAATATTCGAACATGAGTTCTGTAGATTCTCCTCGCAAATCGTCTGTTGCGGATAAACTCAAGTCGCTGGGTGTCAAAGTGGGAGTAGCGGATTTAGCGCCGCCCAAGCCTAAATCCCCTTATGGGATCGATTCGGTCGTCGCTGGAGCGTTTTGTCCCACCTCTTTGGGCGATGTGTTCGTCGCGGAACAGACGTACACTTCTGAGTATCGCCACGGTTTGTCGTCCCTTACTTCATCTCTTCCTATTTCTGTCATTTCTCAATGGTCGAGAGACACTCGAATTTCTGATATTCCGCTTTCAAAGTTTGCCTTCCTCGACACGGAGACCAGTGGACTGGCTGGCGGTACGGGGACATACGCTTTCCTTGTTGGTGCCGCGCGTTTTGTGGATGGACAATTCCTCTTGCAGCAATTCTTCATGCGTGACCCTGCAGAGGAACCTGCATTGCTCGAAGGGCTTTCAAACTTCCTCGCACCGTGCCAGGCGCTGGTGACATTCAACGGAAAGGCCTTTGACGCACCTTTGCTTAGCACCCGTTATTCAATGCATCGAATCCCTGTTCCTTATAGAGATTATTCTCACCTCGATCTGTTGCCTCTGGCACGTAGATTATGGCGCGACCGGCTTCCCTCTCGCGCACTGAAATACCTTGAAGAGAATATTCTAGGCTTAACGCGCTCTGCTGACGAGGTGCCGGGATATGAAATCCCCTGGTTATATTTTGATTATCTTCGTACAGGAGATGCCCGGCAGTTGGCAGGCGTCTTCTATCACAATGCGATGGACGTGGTCGCCATGGCTGCTTTACTTTCGCACATCAACAATATATTGGAAACTCCATATGATGGACACGTGCAACATGGTCTCGATTTCGTTGCGCTGGCGAAACTTTTCGAGGATCTCGGTCAATGGGATGAAGCCGCCCGCCTGTTTGAGCGCGGACTCGAGTCAGGTTTATCGGAATCGGATTTCAGTGTGGCAGTGAGGCGTTTATCCATCCTTCAAAAGAAACGCGGTGACCTGAGTGAGGCGATCCGGTTGTGGGAGGATGCAGCAGCACAAGGTCACCTGTATGCCTTTGTTGAACTGGCGAAACATTACGAACATAAATCGCGGGACATAAAAACCGCGCTCAAGTGGACGAAATCTGCCATGAAATGTGCAAAGAATATGGAAATGCCTGCCTATATGCGAAAGCACTGGCTGGATGAAATTGCCCGTCGCCTGGAACGCCTCGAAAGAAAAAATGATCAACCTCGTGTAAAAGTGCGCTAGATAGCACACTTCTATATCGATTGAGATTTTGTGTGGCGGACGTTAAAGAACGTCCGCCTTCGTTCTTCTTGGGTAAAGTTGACAGAATAAACGAGATAGATACAAAGGGGCAGTATAATTGGTCAATTCACTTCAAAGTCGAAGGAGGAGAAATGAATATTTCAGTTACGAAAGAAGCAGGCCGCGTAGATGTTACAGTTCTGCACGTGGAAGGTCAGTTGGATGGGCAAAGTTATCAGGACTTGATCGTAAAAGCCAAAGAATTGTTTAGTGCAGGTTCGCGCGACTTTCTGCTCGATTTGGCTAATCTGACCTACATCAGCAGTGCGGGACTGGTCGCATTGCATAGCGTTGCACTGATGCTAAAGGGAGAGGAAATGCCTGATACCGAACACGGCTGGTCCGCTTATCGTTCGATGGGACGCGGGAGTGAGGCAGGTCTGCAAGCACATATCAAACTTCTAAATCCGCGTGAAGAGGTGAAAAGTGTTTTAGAGATGGTGGGCTTCGATAGGGTGTTCGAGATTCATAATAACCTGGATGCAGCGGTGAAGTCGTTCTAAATTATCAAGGCGATGTGGCTTTTGGCTGTGTCGCCTTCTGATTTATGCAATGCCATACGCTGTTTGACACGCCCATCTAATGTGCAAGTCCAATTTGCGTTTATTCGAAGCGTTTAGCAATCAATGAGGCAGGTCGCTGAGCTTATTTACAACTATGAGCATCAAACTCTGGAGATACCATGAAGCAGAGCAACATTGGTAATTGGGCAATTATTGCACTAGTGATCCTAAATATTGTTGTCTGGTTGGTTTTTCCGCCTGTTAATGATAGTCGCCCGAACTTTTTGCGACAATATGCGGGTGAGATCATTGGCTCGAATAATATTATTTTGATGGCATGTTCGCTGTTCCTTTCCACACGTCCAAAGTGGGCTGAAAAGTTTTTTGGCGGACTAGATAAGATGTACATGACTCACCGCCATACAAGCACCGCTGCATTTCTTTTAATCTTCGCTCATGTGTTGACTGTTCCCATCACGACGACTGGCTGGCGTCTTGGCAACTACCTTGCAGTGATCGCCTTTACCGGCATCGTCACCATTGTGCTGATTACCCTTGCACCGCGCATCCCCTATCTCAACAAGCTCACCGGTGGTGATTATGAAGATTGGAAGAAATTGAAGCGTTATATAGGTATCTTTTTTATTCTGGGCTTCATCCACTCATTGACCGTGGATGCTCTTGACGCGAAAATTGCCATCACCTGGGTGATGATATTCTTTATCATTGGCACAGTTTCATACCTCTATACAGAATTCTTCGGCCGCTTCCTTAAACAGTATCAGCCTTACAATGTGGCTGCCGTGAAACACCCGAATAACTCCAGCACAGAAGTTACGCTGCGCGCCAAGAAAGAACCCATTAAGAAGCACCGTTCCGGACAATTCCTGTTCGTGCGTTTTCCCAGTGATAAGATGTTGAACGAATCTCACCCATTTACCATCTCCAGCGCCCCATCTGAGGATGTGCTGCGTCTGACGATCAAAGCTAGCGGGAACTTCACCCGGGATCTATTTAGCCACCTGAAGGAAGGCACAGACGCGACCATTGAGGGTCCATATGGCATGTTCAACTACAAGACAGGCGGACCCAACCAAATTTGGATCGCAGGTGGAATCGGACTTACACCTTTTTTATCTTTCGTGCGCGATATGGACGGTAGTCTGGCTCACGATGTAGACCTTTACTATACAGTTCGTCATCCGGAAGAAGCCATCTTCGTGGATGAACTCGAAGCTACCGATGCAAAGAATCCGCGCCTGAAGGTCCACATCCGCTATTCTGCAAAAGATGGTTCGTTGAGGATCGAAGACATCATAAAAAATGTAACTGGAGATATACGTTCATACCATGTGTATATGTGCGGTCCACTGCCAATGACCATGGCGTTTGAGAAAAAATTTCTGGAAATGGGTGTTCCGAAGGAAAATCTTCATTACGAAGAGTTTAACTTCCGTTAGACGATAAGTTGAGGAAATATGGAAATCACTGTATCCATTCATCAGGCGAATGAACCTGTGGCTGTTATGAACATCAAGGGAAATGTCGATGCATCGAACTATGTGGAAGTAGTAAACAGGGCGCAGGAAATATACAATAACCCGGTACGCAACCTAATCCTGGATTTGAGCGAGGTGCCCTTTATCAGCAGTGCTGGGTTGGTGGCGATACACAAAATCGCTTTAATCTATAGTGGTGGTCAGCAGGAAGTGGAGCAGGAGGGCAAAGAGACCCGGCCCGATTTCACTCACCATGCCAACGCGCGCAAACGGGTTAAACTTCTCAACCCGCAACCAGGTGTGGACCGAACCCTCGAAACCACGGGATTGAAGCTTTTCTTCAAAGTGTTTAATGACCTTGAAAGTGCTCTGAAATCATTCTAACTTTAATAAAGAGGCAACCTTGTATAGAAGATATAGAGAACGCCGCCGTCGCCGTAATCCTGATGAATATCGCCGTCGTTCGGTGTTTACACGCCCATCTGTTCAGATTTCAATCCTGCTTGTTACTGCCCTGATCATTTTCCTTATTCTTCAGAGCGCTGGTAGATAACAATATCAGTCGTGAACAATAACTCCCTCTTCATACCAAGAGGGAGTTGCTCATTCTACAGCCACTTGATTTTTTCCACGTTCCTTGGCTTTGTACATCATTCGGTCTGCGCGGCGCAAGAGATCATCGAACGTTTTATCGTCAATAGCCGCCTCCGCTACACCAATACTCACAGTTGAGAAGATTGGCACACTATCCAGGTTGACCGGCGAGTTTTCCCACGTTTTTTGAATACGCTCTGCTACGACCCTTGCCTGTTCCAGATTTGTCTCAGGCAGGAGCAGTCCAAATTCCTCTCCTCCCAGCCTGCCGAATGTGTCCTGGGCGCGTTTCTGTTCCAATGCTACCAGCGAGAAACTCCTTAGAACCAGATCACCTGCATGATGCCCATAGGTATCGTTCACATTTTTAAAGCTATCCAGATCAAGGACCAGGACCGAGAATGGCCTGTGATAACGGGAGAAGCGCAGAAATTCACTTTCCGCGATATTGAAAAATTGACGTCTTGTCAGGCCCTGGGTCAGCGGGTCAATGTTCGCCAGATACGAGACCATTTCCTTGGCATCTTTTTCCTTCACGTAAGCCTTGAAAGACCTGCGGCGATACGATTGGATTTGTAATGCCGAGCCCAATCCCAGCGCATGGACAACGATCTGGGCAGAGGTAGCCGCGCCTAGAATGACGGGGTCAACCCCTGTTTTGAAAAAATGATCGACATACAGCGTGCCCATAGAAAAACCGAAAGCCAGCGCAATACTATAAAACACTTTGAGGGGTGAAAGCACGTAAATCGCAAAGGGAACAATAATGTCAGAAGCTGTAGTGAGATAGTTTGCCGGGCGTGTGAAATTCGAAAGCACGAGAAATAATATCGTACAGAAAATCCACCCAAGCACCAGGCGATCAAAAATTCGCACCTTGCGTATTTTGGTGATTGCGAAAACAATAATGACAGTTAGCAAGACAAATCCACCACGATACATAGCCAGTAGCATCAGCAGACGGGGTTCGTTTCTAAAATACCATGCATCCATTCTCAACATGCCCAGGATGCTGATGCTGGCGATAAGTAAGGCAAGAATACTTTGCGCAGTGTCATTCTTGAGATGGAAAACGCGATAATCCCCTTCCAGGTCACCCAAATCCACCAGAATCTGACTGAAGAATCCTCTGAACATCCTTTTTTATCGTCCTATCCTGTGGAATCATAATCGACTATGTTGCAAATTAAAACCCCCCATCATTAATATAGGTTACGTCGCATAGGCGAGTTGCTGCGTAGAAGCATTTTATTGAAGTGTTACAATAATCGTGAGAATTTTCTGCTGGAGGAAAATATGAGTTCCCAAATCAATGACCTTGTTGCTATGCGGGATATTGACTCGCTCTATGAATTAATGACGGAAGACGACGAATGGCTAACTCAGCTCGACGCTGCTGAAGGTCTTGTCAAACTTGGTGACCGCCGCGGGTATGAATTTCTTATGACCGCAACCCTGAGCGATGACGAGGCGATTCTCGAAGTGGCAAATGAGATTCTCTCTTCGCCCCATCTAGCAAAGATGCGGACTGAAATTGAAGCCGAGCGTGATCGCGCTCGACGTGCCAGTGTCGAATCCGCAAGAATGCGTTTGCAAAAAGGCGGTAAGGTATTTCGTTACAAAATGGTCTACCTCCCTGCAGGCGCGATCTTAAGTGAAGATCCTCTCAACGAAGGTTTCGATGTGCCCGCGCTGGAAAGTCATGGACTCGAAGGCTGGGAGGTTGTGAACATCATTCCACGCCGCCGCACGATGCTGGTTGGTGGTGTGGATGATCATTTCACTGGTGCCTATTTTCTCCTCAAAAAGGAAATCCTACCGTACGAAAGCCCTGATTTGGATAAATCATAAATGCGACGATTGCTCGTTATATGGATTCTTACAATCTTCATCCTTTCGTCATGTGGAGGAGGATCCGCTTCACCCTCAGGGACAACTGCTCCGCTATATTGACATGAGGAAACATAACATAACGCGGATTGTGAACGCGTTGAAATAATACAGACCTGACAGGTCTTATGGAAAACCATGTACCCACATACCCACCACGAAACCAACCAGCCCATCCTGGATGTTAAGGGTGTGACCGTGCATTACAACGGTCTTGCGGCGCTCGAGGATATATCTTTTCATTTACACGAAGGTGAACGCGTGGCAGTGGTTGGTCCCAACGGCGCGGGCAAAAGCACCCTGTTCAAAGTTGTAGCGGGAGTGATGTCTCCTACTTCAGGCGAAGTGAATATCTTTGGTTCAAAACCGCGCGGGCATGTATGCATCGCCTATATCCCTCAGCGCAGTCAGGTGGATTGGAATTTCCCTGTAAGCGTTGCTGACGTTGTGATGATGGGCCGTTCTGCCAAGCTTGGTCCACTCAACTGGCCACACAAAAGGGATTGGGAATTTGTCCATCACGCGCTGGAAACAGTGGAATTAACGAATCTTGCCTCGCGTCAGATCGGTCAGCTTTCAGGTGGGCAGCAGCAGCGCATGTTCATCGCCCGCGCGCTTGCGCAGGAAGCCGAATTGATGCTGATGGATGAACCCTTGACTGGGCTAGATACCCCCTCCCAGGAAGGTATCCTTTCCTTATTGGATCGACTCAAAAAGGAAAATGTCACAGTCATGGTGGCGACACATGATCTCGAGCAAGCTGCAAGTCACTTCGACCGCATCATGCTTCTCAATCATAAACTGATTGCTTTTGACGAACCGAATAAGGTCCTGCATACTGAAAATCTTGTGAAGGCTTATGGTGGGAGAATGAGGATTGACTCCGAAGGAACAATGCTGGTGGATGATTGCTGCGACGAATGAGATAATTTACGATTTTCGAAGGACGATTTACGATTTACGGATAGGAAAGATTCTTTTCCAGGGTTCTCTTGACTGAGGATATTGAAAAGGAGCTCGTCATGAATAAAGAAATGTTCAAAAGACGAACAAAGAAATTGGCAGTGGCGATCATCAAGGAGGTAGACAAGCTGCCGCGCTCGCGTGCAACTGATGTGATCGGAAAGCAACTGTTTCGTTCAGGCACATCGATCGGTGCAAATTATCGAGCCGCATGCCGCGCAAAATCGTCTCTCGATATGATCAACAAAATGAAAATTGTGGAAGAAGAAAGCGATGAAACCGAATATTGGCTCGAACTCCTGGTCGAAGCCGAGCTCGTCCATCAAAACCAAATTGCTGGTATCTACAAAGAAACGGATGAGATTCTAGCGATGACTGTTGCTTCAATCAAGACACTCCGTAACCGCCAACCCACAATCAATAATCGTAAATCCAAAATCGTAAATCCAAAATCGTAATTCGAATGTCCTTCCTTCTCGAGCCTCTCTCTTACGAATTCATGCAGCGTGGCATGATCGCCGCAATTCTTGTCGGCATCGTCTGCGCGGTTGTTGGTACCTATGTCGTTCTGCGGGGTATGGCTTTCTTCGGTGACGCTCTGGCGCACACCATTTTGCCCGGCATTGCCCTTGGATATCTCCTCAATGACGGCGCGCGCGAATCGCTTTTCTGGTGGGCGTTGGGAACAGCTGTAGTCGCCGCGCTTGGCATCGGAACGATCAGCAAAAACGCGGAAATCAAAGAGGACACCGCTATCGGCATCATTTTCGCGGGGATGTTTGCGCTGGGTATCGCATTGATCTCCACAGTCCGCAGTTATACGGTGGATTTAAGTCACTTCCTGTTCGGAGATGTGCTGAGCGTCTCGACTCAAAGCCTGTGGCTGATCCTTATCTTCGGCGGATTTGTTCTTCTGATCATCTTCGCGTTCTATAAGGAATTTACGACTTTATCTTTCGATCCCATCTTGGCGATCACACTTCGGCTTCCTGTGGGCGTACTCAACAATCTCCTGCTTACACTTATCGCGGTGACCGTGGCCGTCTCGCTTCAAACCGTCGGTGTGGCATTAATGGTTGCCATGCTCGTCACTCCCGCAGCGACCGCGTATCTGCTAACAAAACGTTTATTCACAATGATGATTCTGGCGTCAGTTATTGCCTCGCTTTCTGGAGTGATTGGTTTGTACCTTTCGTTTTATCTAAGCATTGCCTCTGGTGCAGCGATTGTTTTGACTGCAACATTATTCTTTATGATTGCCTTCGTGTGGAAAAGGATTAGGCAAAGATAGAATTACATCCTAATAAAAGAAGCCAGCCACAGAGTGCACAGAGAAAATATAGATTCGATTTGTCTCAAAATCTTAGTGAACTCCCCTGGCACTGCCTGCCAGGGTAAAAGTTTGGCAAATTTTATGGAGGCAAAGATGACATCCGAAATTCAATGGCGTTATGACCGTTTGACCTGGCCCGAAATGAAGGAAGTAATAGCTCACAAGCCACAGCCCGTGGTTGCGATCCCATTTGGCACAGTGGAGGATCACGGTCCGCACCTGCCACTCTCCACAGATAATGATATTCTCGAAGCGGTATTATCAGAATGCGGGCGCCGGGCGGACGGCGATCTGCTTATCACACCGACAATCCCTGTAGGCTTGGATGAACATCATATGGATTTTCCCGGCACCTTATCAGTGGATATGGAGACATGCCTCGCCTATGTATCACAAGTCGCGATTTCAGTGGCGCGGCATGGATTCACGCATATCTTCATCGTCAATGGGCATGGTTCGAATCAATCCATCTGTGAACTGGCGGCGCGAAAGGTTGTACTGGAGACAGGAATCATTTGTGCAAATACCACCATCAACGCGGCCGTGAATCCTGCCTTGGTTGCAGATGTGTTAGATGCCAATCGCAAAGGCGGCTGGGGCAGTGTGGCTCATGCCTGTGAATACGAAACCGCCATGATGCTGCATAGCTACCCTGATCTGGTGCAAATGGATAAGGCGACGCGCGACATCGGTCAACTCAAATTGAAATACTTCAACTGGGATTATCCCGAGCCGAGCGCGTATAGCTGGCAGGATTGGTGGAGCCGTTTTTCAAGGGAAGGTGTTTGTGGTGATGCAGCGGCAGCAACGCCTGAGTTTGGCCAACTGATGTTTGAGGTCACAGTGACGCGCTTCATCGAAATGGCGCGCGAGTTCCGCACAATCCCAATCAAAGAGCGCGTAGATCATCATTAAGATTGACACACAAAACCATGATTTTGGTACAAGGGATTTATAATTTCGCATCTACACACCAAAAGGAATTAACAATATGCAATCTGCCAAAACAGCATTGATACTCACTGGACTGTTCCATTTTGTGCTCGCAGTAGGATTCTTTTTCCAGCAAGCCTGGACGAAGTCACTCTGGCCGGTGCCAGATACGCGATTATCTTATGCCTTCATTGCGGCCATTCTTGCGGGTGGCGGAGCGCCGCTCATCTGGGCAGGGCTTTCCGGGAAACTCGCTTCACTGGCTGGGTATGGAATTAGTTTTGGCATTATGTATGCTGGAATGGGAATCTCTGCATTGCTGTTTTATTTGCGTGATCGGAATCCAGCGCTCGTATGGTTTGCATTCGTCATGGGTGTGTTGGCCGTGGCTGGCGGAATTATATTCATGCGATCCCGTCCTATAGCAGAAAATCGCCAGCCCACACCACAAATTGTGATTTATGCAGTGCTCAACCGTCAGTGGATTCATGCGCTTGGTCCTTTATTAGGCTTTCTAGTGTATGACCTGGTGTTGTTTTCTCCGCTGTTCGCCCGCTTTGGGAATCTTCAACCTGAACACATACGTGGACAAGTGGCTGCCTCAGTCATTATTATCTTCAGTGCAGCACTAGGTATCTATTATTTATTTGTAAACTCCGCGACCCGACTAGGTACACGTTCAGGATAATTACGACAAGTTTCTTATAGCCATTATCGATATGAGCTACGATCTTTTCAATTCATCCACTACAATCTGTAGAAAGTTCAACCGGCAGTTCTTGTTAAAGGCTCTGGAGTTGGCGGAACTGTACGGCTGGAAGCCTTTGGGAACCCAACCTCCGCCTGGGCATGATTTCCCCGAGCTGAATGCCGAATGGGATGGAAATTATCTGACAAATGATGGACAGATCGTCAAGGCTAAAGATGCGTTCTTACTGGCCGCGGCTTTGGAAAAGTCACTAAATGATATTTCTGAGTCCAAAGTTAAGATGAAATGGAACCTCAACTTCTGGATGGAAGATGATCTCCCCGAATGGCTATCACCAGAAGAAAAAGAATTGATCGACGATGGGCTGGAAAATGAACTTTTTGACATTTTGAGTACAGATCCTTTGGAGTTTTTTGCAGGCGCGGAAAAATATCACCTCAAGCAATTTATAAGATTTTGCAGGCTGGGGAGCTTTATTGTTTTGTGATACTAAATTGTATAGATTTTTGTTCATATTTCATAACGTAAGGTTTTGCTTTATTCTGAGGAACTTTGCTGGAAGCCCGCTCATTAATGATGAGATATGATTCACACTATATAAGTACCAGTGAAAATTTGCAAACTGTATATCGGTTAAAATACCCCAATGTCCCAACCTGGCATGTCTCGAATCTTTCTTTCCCTTTTCATCTTTCTTTTCCTCCTAATCTCTTGTTCTTCACCAACCCCTCCTGCTCTGCCTCCAACTGAGACTCCTCCCCCCACCGGAACAACATTCCCTACAGAAGTATTAGCGACATTTACTCCAACATCGTTTCCTACTCTCACACCGGAGTTGGAACGTCCACAATATGTGCTGGATCTGCAGATCAATTACTCAACCAAAGCGGCCGTAGTTAACCAAACGATTAGCTATCCCAACTGGACAGGTGAAACGCTCACAGATCTTGTGCTTGCCGTCGAGCCAAATTTATGGACTGGTGGATTCAGTCTCAAGTCGCTGGCTATAGATGATCAACCCGTTACAAATTACACGATAGGGAATTCGAATCAGCGACTCGAAATTTCATTGCCTCAACCTTTGCAACCTAGTGGAACGATCGTAATTACAATGGAGTATGGGCTGATCCTCCCGCAAATGCAGGCATACAGCAATCCAAATGAAGTCCGTCCGCAGATCTATGGTTATTCCGACAGACAGATCAACTTCGTGGACTGGTATCCGTTTGTAGTGCCATATGTTCCGGGACAAGGATGGCTTCTGCATAACCCCTGGTTCTATGGCGAACACCTTGTCTATGACACCGCAGACTTCGATGTGACAGTCACGGTCACGGATGGCACACAACCGCAGATCGCGGCATCAGGTGCGGAAGTCAAACCATCAACGGATACCACGCCTGAGGGAGTGATGAGCCGTCGGTATGTGCTTGAAGAAAGTCGGACGTTTGCCATATCTATGAGCACAGATTTCAAGATTGCCATGCAGATGGTGGGTGATGTGACCGTCTACAGTTATTACTTTGGCTTTTACGATGATGCGGGTGAAGCTCTCTTGCAAACCACTGCGCAGGCATTGCAGACCTACAGCGACCGCTTTGGGCCATACCGTCATAAGACTCTCAGCGCTGTCCAGGGTGATTTCAACGATGGCATGGAGTTCTCGGGGTTATATTTCATCAGCCGCGATTATTTCAATTTGTATAAAGGCACACCTGAAAATTATCTTGTGACGATCGGCGCGCACGAGACAGCACATCAGTGGTGGTTTGATGCGGTTGCGAACGATCAGGCGATTGAACCCTGGCTCGATGAAGCGCTCGCGACGTACAGCGAAGTCATTTTTTATGAAACTGTGTATCCTGAACTGGTTGATTGGTGGTGGGAATATCGTTATTTTGAATTCATGGGTCCAGGGAAGGTGGATACAGCTGTATACGATGGTGGTGGCCAGCGTCCCTATTGGGACAGTGTCTATCTGACGGGTGCACGCTTCTTTCAGGCATTACGCGAACGACTCGGCGATGACATTTTCTTTGCCTTCCTCAGAGATTATTACAATCAATATGCGGGCAGGCGCGCGACCTCTGCAGATTTCTTCCGCGTCCTGCGCGAACACACTGCGGCGGATCTTTCAGATTTGATGATGCAATATTTCAAAAACACATATTAATGCTCAACATCGTTTCGCCACGGAGATCACTGAGCGCACAGAGATTAAATATTCTTTGTGTTCTCAGTGGTTTGATTCTTTCCGCATGCGGAATCGCTGCCGCGCCTCCTGCTTCAGCAGGCTCCGGACAAAACTTTGTGACAGTCACTGCAGACTTGGGAGCACTGCCTACCTCCACGCCGTTTCAACCCATGACTGCGACCCTGGGACCGCTTGAATCGCCAACCCCCATGCCGACCTTTACGCCGCTTCCTCCAAGTGACACACCTCTCCCAACGCTCGAATTCACAGCGACCACCCTCCCATCACCGACAGCACCTCCTCCTTCCGCGCGGACACAATACACCATGTTTGCCCTGCTCGATTATTACGATCATCAAGTTGCAGTGGATGAAACGGTCAAATACACAAATCAGACGGGCGTTTCGCTTAGCGAACTGGTAATGGCTGTGGAACCAAACTTAAGAGGTGGGTTTACAATCGAAAACATTTTACTGGATGGTGCTCCTCTGAATTATGATTTGAGCGGGCAAAGACTAACGGTCTCTTTACCTCAACCACTGGCGCCGAATGCTCAGGCAACTCTCGCCATGCGTTTCCGCATTGCAATCCCATCGAAAATAAGAGAACATCCATATGGCTATGATGCGAACCAGGTCAACCTGACGGATTGGTATCCGTTCATCGTTCCATATAACAATGGCTGGATTTTGCATGATCCGTGGCATTTGGGCGAGCACCTTGTTTATGATGCGGCTGACTTTGAGGTGAACGTTCGAACGACAGATTCCGGTATCATCTTCGCGGCGAGCGGGGTCGATGAACCCAACGGTGACTGGACGCGTTATCGCCTGGTTGGGGCGCGCACGTTTGCCCTGTCGGCCAGTGACCAATATCAAATGGTGGATTCAGCTGTGGGGGCGGCAGTGATGCGGGCGTATTATTTTCCTGGATATGATTATCAAGGACTGGCAGTCCTGAATGCCGCAGTGCGCGCGGTCGGTCTGTTTGAGTCGCTCTTTGGACCCTATCCGTATGGAAGCCTGAGCGTTGTGCAGTCTGATTTGAATGATGGGCAGGAATATGATGGGCTTGTATTTCTGGCATCAAAGTTTTATGATGAATACAACGACTCCGCGCGCAGTAATCTGGTATCGATCGGTGTGCATGAGATCGCGCATCAATGGTGGTTTGGACTCGTAGGCAGTGACCAGGCAATGGAGCCCTGGCTGGATGAAGCAATGGCGATTTATAGCGAGGCATTATTCTATCGATATATCTATCCCAATTCCAGCGATTGGTGGTGGAACTTTCGCGTCAATTATTTTGGCCCGACAGGCTGGGTGGATACTTCAATTTATGAGGTTGGTACTTTTAGAGAGTACGTTAATGCTACATATCTCAATGGCGCAAATTTCATCGAGGTTTTGAACTATCGAATGGGAGATGATGATTTCTTCCGTTTCTTAAAGGATTACACGTCGCGCTATGGACGCGGCCGTGCGACTGGATATGATTTCTTCGCGGTGGCGCGTCAGAACACTACCGCAGATATTTCAGACTTGATCAACGCGTATTTCAAGGGTTCGTATTAAAATCAGGTGGAGGAGATTAAGTCGTGAGGAAAAAACTTCAAGGGGTCTTTTTATTTCTTTTTCTTGTTGCTTGTTCATCGAATGAAATTGCTTCGCCAACTACGAATTCTAACGTCCTGCTCTCATCCAGTCCGGTTCCATCGGAGGCGATTGCATCAACTTTAACTCCAATACCACTTCCACTGTTTACCGCAGCTCCGCTTTGGACGCCCCTTCCTACATTTTCTTCAACTGCAGGTGAGGAGACATTACGAATTTGGATTCAAGGAACATCTGAATGCCTCCTGCCCTGCTGGGGTGGGATCACACCCGGTCAAACGAAATGGGATGAAGCCAGACAAATCGTGAAGCAATTGTCCGGATTCGCCAGGGTAAACATTTCTGAAAATATAAGTTGTGAATTTGGGGAATGTAACGGAATAGCCTGGTCGCTTTTTCCAAATACTGTGGCAGAAGGAGCCTTCTATACTAAATTTCCTGAAAATGTAGTGCATCTCGTTCAGATAAATATTCAGAATGAAGGGAAGGCTCAAAAAATAAATCTGGTCCGGAATATTGGTTTGCAGGAAGTGTTCCGCTGGTATGGGCTTCCTCCCATTTTTCTACTTAATGTTGAAACGGATCAGGCAGAAGACCGGTTTATGGAACTGGTTCTGGTTTATCCGGAGAGACAATCCATAATCAGGTATGTTAAGAAGACGGAATTAATTGATAACAAAGTAGTCAATTGTGGACAGGACCATCAAATCGAGATGATCATAGTAGACAATAAGGAACAGTTGGCATCCCTGGATGCCGTTGCCAATGCGGTGGAGACAAGGGGTTTGCACATCGATAATCGCTACAAAACTGTTGAAGAGGCAACAGGCGTCACCCCAAACTCTCTTTATGATGAGATCAGCGCTTTTAATGATTACTGTATTTCCACGCCAGTTGATATGTGGCCCCCATAGTTTGGACTTGTTCAAATATATTGGCTAATCCCAGCTTCATATTTGTCTGTTAAAATCCTGCCTCGTTTTATTTGGAGGCAGAACCTTTTCATGGAACTTGAACATAGCTATATCGAGACGAACGGTATCCATTTGCATGTCGTGCAGGCAGGACCGAAAAGCGGGGTGCCAGTTATCTTACTACATGGATTTCCAGAATTTTGGTATGGGTTCAGAAGACAAATCGCTGCCCTGGTGGAGGCGGGATGTCGTGTCATTGTGCCTGATCAACGTGGCTATAACCTGAGTGATAAGCCAAAGGGCGTGAAAGCTTATAGCATGGATGAACTGGTGATGGATGTGATTGGCTTGATCGACGCTCTAGAATATGACAAGGTCAATTTGGTTGGGCATGATTGGGGCGCGGCAGTCGCGTGGACAGCAGCCATCCAGCATCCTGAAAGATTACAACGTCTTGGGATTCTCAACGTGCCACACCCTGCTGTGATGCGACGATTTTTACAACGAGATTTAGAGCAGTTGCGTCGTTCATGGTATATCTTCTTCTTTCAATTACCGTGGCTGCCAGAGGCTGGTATGCGCGCCAACGATTGGCGAGGGGCGGAACGTGCCCTGCGAAATAGCGGAAAAATCGATACCTTTACAGATGAAGATATCGAGAAATATAAAGAAGCATGGTCGCAGCCTGGCGCCATGACCGCGATGATAAACTGGTACCGCGCGGCCGCGCGTTATCCGATGTCGATTCCAAAAGATATGTGCGTGACCGTTCCCACATTGATGATGTGGGGGATGAAGGATTTCGCGCTCAGCCATCGGATGGCGCGTCCAAGTATGGATTATTGTGAGGAAGGCAACCTGATTCTTTTTCCGGATGCCACACACTGGGTTCAACTTGACGCGGCGGAGGAAGTGAATCATTACGTGATCGATTTCTTACTGAATAAGATTAACATACGGGCGATCCGTTGATGGCTTAGAATCTCCACTGGATACCGAATGGTCTATTGTAGTTGATCGACCTTTGGCGTAAGATATATGCTGTAAATTTCCCGCAGAGATAAAAGGAGATCCATGAAACATCAACCCTTCCTTGCCAGCCTCCTGTTGGTTTTGAGCATGCTTGCCTGTAATCTCCCCTCGAATGTGCCAGGAACGCCAACGGCGACAGTTCTGGCCACCAATACTTCTGCCGAGCCGTCGGCGACCCTGATCCCATCCAATACGCTGTTACCTTCCTCCACACCACCTCCAACGCTAACTTCCACACCGACCGTGCCAGTTGCCTCGCCGAAAGATGTGGCAGTTAATTGCCGGTTTGGACCCGGAACCGTGTGGGTCGCTATCAGCGCGCTGAACGTCGGGCAGAGTGCGCAGATCGTAGGCAAAAACTCAGATGGAAGCTGGTGGAATATCGTTGACCCGTTCAATTCGGGCAGAAGGTGCTGGGTCTCTGTGAGTGTGACCAATGCCTCCGGGAATTTGACTTCGATTCCCGCTGTTGAGGCGCCTAGAGCCTCGGTTACGAATGTCTCCGTGCGAGTGGATCCAAGTACTGTTTCCGTTACAGGATGCACTGGAACCCCTCCTGTGATCAAGTTTATCGGAACCATCGAAGTGAATGGACCTGCCAGAGTCACGTGGAATTTTGACTCCCAGCAAGGCGGCGCATTTTCCTCCCAGACTACAGATTTTGATACATTTGGCTCAAGAGATGTATCGATGGACTACGCGCCTCCGCTCACAGCTGGTACATACTGGGTAAGGTTGATTGTTACTGCTCCCAACAGCCAGCAGAGTGAAGCGAGATATACGATCCAGTGTTAGCAATCGAAGAGCGATAATATCGCGGCGGACGATTTGCAGTCGTCCGCCTTCCATTTTAAGGAGTTAGAATCCGCATATGCAATGGACTCTCATTCACGGCATTCTTGTACAGGGTTATCGTGTCGCTTCCGGGCCCTCAAAGGACTATCCCTATGGTGCTCTGGATCGACAGAGACCTATCTTCAAGTCGCGCGGGCTGGACCTCGGCGGATATTTCAAGGGCACGCTGAACATTGACATTCGTCCGCATACTTTTCAGTTGGTCAAACCTGAATTTACATTCCACAATGTCGAATGGACGGACTTGCATCCACCGGAGCATTTTTCCTTTTCGAGATGTAAAATCGTTTTTGAAGATATCGAATATGAAGGCTGGACTTATTATCCCCACCCCGAGACAAAGCTGCGTCACTTTCAAAACCCTTCTTTGCTGGAAGTGATCGCGTTTCCAATTCCGAAGATTGCATATGGTGATAAGGTGGATGTACTCGTAAACCCGCAAGAGATAGTTATAGCAGAATCCTGAACTACTTTCAGACTTTCAACCGCGCGCTCAAATCTCGCAGTTGAGAGTATGAGATGGGCTTCACCAACACAAGGGTTGCCTTGTCACGGTAAAGTTCAGCCCGCACGTTATCAGCAGTGGCAAGGATAATTTTGGTATTGTTTAATGCGGGATTCCCGTGGATCTGCTTGAGTAAAGTAGTGCCGTCCACGTGTGGCAGGTGCATGTCAAGGACGATGACGCGTGGAGTGGTCTCCTGGATGCGTTTTTGTGCCATCTCTCCATCATGGATTGGCTCCACAGTGAACCCGGCTGCCTCCAGGGCTTTTGCGAAGATCGCTGAGAGGTCCGGGTTATCTTCGATGACAAGCGCGAAATTTTCCATTTTGTATCCTTTAGGCGGGTTCTTCCAAGCTGCCTGTTTCTATAAAATGATTGTACTCCATTCAAATCGTGCACAAACAGGACGAATACAGACAATTTTGATAGGCCGAACTGTATCTGGTTTTTTGCTCTCCCTCGTTGAGGGATCGTATAAGGTAAAATTCACCAGCCCGGCCAGGTGTTCTGCCTGACTTGCAAAGAGAATTGTGTGAATCGGAATCGACTCATTATAGGGGCGGCCGTTCTTGTTGTCCTGATCCTTCTGCTAACCTATGGATTGATTCAGGGGCGAAATGGGCAGCCGCGTGCAGGCGAGAGATCCCCATTGACCGAGCTGGCCTATTGCAATTCGGATAATGTCAGACCCTGTATTGTGTCCTTTAGCCTGGATTCCGATGGAAATATGCTGGTCAATATCATCACTCCCGGCTCCTCTTTCCCAGCCTTCTATTTAAAAATTGTTCATGAAAAAGGCGAAACCACTTATGAATGTCAGAAAGTTGAGAAATTTCCTGCAAATGTTTATTGTATTGGCGAGGCAATGCAAGTAGGAAAAATATTACAGTTCCTGCTGATTTCGAAAAATGGAGACAAGGTTCTTGCAGAGGGAAGTTTTGCAATCATTGGTCTGGCACTTCCCACACCGGAAGATCAGCTTACTGCATCTGTCACTCCAACGCCAGAAGGACCCCTGGGGACCGTTACGGCCACACCGACTCGAGTGAAATCGACTCCCAGCCCATCTTATCCCAACCCTCCGTATCCAAATCCATCTCCATCGTATCCATAAGAAATCAATGAATGTTCTGTCGGATGGCTTCTCTGTTTTGCCGCATCACTGGCAGCTCTTGTCAAGCATATTGTTGATACTGCTCTTTGGAATGACCCTCACATGGTTTGTTTTTAAAGGGATTTTTGGGGAAAAATTGACTCCAGGCGAATACTTTTCGCTTGGAGTCGCCGGATGGATGGTGCCGATTTTGGGGCTGTCCGCCCTTTGGTTTCTCTGGGGATCATTCCAAGCGGTTCATCTTGACCTTTTAATGGCCGCCGTTACCATTGCTTTGTTTGTCCTTTGGCTTTTTTCGCGTTCTAAAAAAGAAGCTTTGCCCGAATCAAAAATAAATTTAATGGTTTTGTCCTTATTGTTCGGGATATTTATCCTTCTCAGACTCGCATTTGTTTCTCAAGCCATTCTCCCTTTGTACTTTGACTCCGCAGAACACTATCGGATCATAAAGAGCCTATTGGGTCAACTCGAACTGTCCAACACAACTCCGCCATTTCCAATTGCCGGTTACTACCATATTGGCTTTCATCTTCTGGCATTATTTATCACATCCATCAGGCAGGTGGAAATTACTGATACGATGCTCATTCTGGGGCAAATCATCCTGGCGCTGATACCTTTACCTGTATTTTTCATCATCAAACATGAGACCAGGTCCAACAACGCAGGATTATTTGGTGTGCTCCTCGCTGCCTTCGGATGGTATATGCCGGCCCACGTAATGGACTGGGGAAAATATCCCGCGCTTCTGAGCCTGCTGCTGATTCAGTTTGTTTTGAGTTCGGCTTATCTCTTCATTCAATACAAGGATACTTTATCCTCACGAAAGTATTGGGGACTTATCGCCATACTCATGGCAGGAATCCTAACCGCTGTATTTGCCCACAGCAGATCCTTAGTTATATTTGGAATTGTGTTGATAGCATGGATAGCAGCCATATGGTGGCGAAGACTTCCCAGGATGTCTCAGTGGCTTGTTTTCTATGTGGTTGTCCTCGGGATCATCTCGGAATACATTTTTATCCAAAGACAGGATGTCCTCACTCTGGTTTTCGATCCCTATGTTAATAAAGGATTTGTCATCACTCCTATCGTGTTGTTCTTGTTTGTATTTGCCTTGAAGGCTCACCCACAGTTGACGTTTACTGCTCTCCTTGTAATATTTCTATTGCTGGTCAGTCTCTTTGCGCCAGTTACAGTCCCGGGCGTTGGCAATCTGACCCTGCTGGATAGACCCTATGTAGAAATGATCTTATATCTTCCTTTATCTGTGATCGGTGGTTTGGGCCTGGCCGGGCTGGAACAGTATTTATTGAGATCACAAATAAAGTTAAATATTTCCCCGACTATCTTAAGTAAATATGTCAGTATTCTGGTCATTGGACTCGTTGTGATAAATGCCCTCCTCCAATATGAATTTTATCCTTCAGATTGCTGTAAGATTGTAGGAGCTGATGATCTTGTGGCAATCGATTGGATGGGCAAAAACCTACCACCGGACTCGCGCGTTTTGATTTCGGCAGTGGAACTCAGAGTTTTGGCATCGGATTCATTTCAAGGCTATGTCGGTGGCGATGCAGGTATTTGGATCACGCCTTTGACAGATCGACATACCATCCCTATCCTGAGTCATTCTGATTTTGGTCAGCAAAATATATTGAACTCGCTATGTGAGTTGAAAGCCAGCCATCTCTATGTCGGAGAGACGGGCCAAACCTTCGATGATTCACAAATCAATATTCACCCTGAGTGGTACAAAATATTATTGTCCATGCCAAAGGCAAAGGTTTATCAGATAGTCGGATGCAATTAAAAGAAAACGCTCTCTGAAAAGAGAGCGTTTTTGTAATGTGGAATGGATCAGGCTTTTCGACCCTTAAGGCATAGATGGACGCAAAGCGAGCTCGATATCCTCGCTCTGGTCTGGAAAAAATTGAATGGGCAGCTTGATGGGAGTAAGCGTCTCTCCCGTGTCAATCTGGTCAATGGAAATGTAATACAGCTGGGTGACACTATCTGCACCGCGGCGT